>JACPAN010000008.1 GCA_016180815.1 Elusimicrobiota bacterium | reverse complement strand
GACTCCCGGTCCTCATAGACCTTGTAGAGTTTCGCGAGTCGCTCCTGCTCTTCGAAGAAGAGGCCACGGTACTCCTCAAGCCGGAATTAACGGAATCGGTTCAGCCATGGCCTCCCATATCCGGGAAATCGCGGACACAGGCGCGCTTAAGGAATTGGAACGGCTCAAAAAAGAAATTCCCACAGGCGTTTTAAAGCTCCTTGAAATTCCGAACATGGGGCCCAAGCGCGCCAAAGCGCTTTGGGAAACGCTCAACATTGAATCCCTTGACGACTTAAAGCGCGCGGCCAAGGAAGGCAAACTCCGCGCCCTCCCCGGCTTCGGGGAAAAACTCGAACAAAACATTTTAAAAGGCATCGATTTCGCCCAAGCCGCAGCCAAGCGCCTGCTGCTTTGGGACGCCCGGCAATTAATGAACGAGCTGATCCAAGCCTTAAAAAGCTCAGGCGCTTTCATCAATATCGCGCCCGCAGGCTCTTTGCGCAGGGGCAAAGAAACCGTCGGGGACCTGGATATTTTGGGCACGGCCAAGGACCCGGGCCAAGCCATTGAATTTTTCACCCGCCTGCCCTATGTGGAGCGCGTGCTCGGCGCCGGGGAAACCAAAACTACGGTCTGGCTGAAAAGCCAAATCCAATGCGATTTGCGCGTGGTTCATCCCGATGAATGGGGCGCGGCCATGCTTTATTTCACGGGCTCCAAGGAACATAACGTGACGCTTCGCGAGCGCGTGCTGAAAATGGGCATGACCATCAACGAATACGGGCTGTTCAAATTAAAGAAGGAAAAAACAAAGCACGAGGCCGGGCGCAAAGTCGCCTCCAAAACCGAGGAGGAAATTTTTAAGGCCCTGGGTCTCAAGTGGATTCCTCCTGAATTGCGCGAGAACCGGGGGGAAATCGAAGCTGCGGAAAAAGGAAAATTGCCCAAACTCGTGGAGCTTAAAGACATCAAAGGGGATTTTCACAATCACACCAAACTCACCGACGGCTCCAATACCCTTGAAGAGATGGCCGAAGCCGCCAAAAAAATGGGCTGGGAATGGGCATTTATCGGCGATCACTCCCAAAGCCTAATGGTCGCCAACGGGCTCACCCCCAAAGAACTGCGCCGCACCATTGAGGAAACCAAAGAGCTCAACCGCAAATCCAAGGGCTTTCGCATCTGGCGCTCCATGGAAGTGGATATTCTCAAGGACGGGTCCATGGACTACGAGGACGAAGAATTAAAAGAGATCGGCGTGGTGATCGCAGCCGTGCACAGCAATTTCAAAATGCCCGAACAGGAAATGACGCAGCGAATCATCAAAGCCGCCCAAAATCCCCATGTGGACATCATCGCGCACCTGTCCGGACGCTTAATCAACCAGCGCGAACCCTATGCGGTCAACACCGAAGAAGTGCTAGAAGCCTGCAAAAAAACAAACACCGCTCTTGAATTAAACGGCCAACCTCAGCGCCACGATCTCAACGACGCGCAAGCCAAAAGAGCCAAGGAAATGAGCATCCCCCTGGCCGTCACCACCGACGCCCACGCCACCCGCCAATTCGCGTTCATGGAATTAGCCGTCATCATAGCCCGCCGCGCCTGGCTAGAAAAAAAAGACCTGCTCAACTGTCTCTCAGCCAAAGAAATCGCGGAACGGTTTACCCTGAGAGCATAGTCCACTATCCTAATTTTTTGACTCTTGAAAACTCAGATTGCTAAGCCGTCGCAATGAACCAAATCACGACGGGCGCTTCCTGACCGGGAGCGATATTGCATCTTGGCGCAAAGGTAACATCCGAGGCTTCATAACCAAAGCGCGCGGCCAACTCCTTGACATCTGCGGTCTGGGAAAAACGCCCGCACATAAAATTAGCTCTTAGATGAAGTAGCCATCGCCATCAGTAGCCTGTATCTGTTGCTCGATGGCCACACCATAAGTGTTATCGATTAAGCCCGCAGGCTCAAGGCCCCAGGTATCGACAGTCCGCTACGGCCCAAAATTGCCGCATGGGGCTCCTTCGTATTTTGCATACTACCCGAAATGGAAGCAGCAACAAGATTGCTTTGGAGAATCCCTGTTTTATTGTTCACGATCCTTCCAACGGCTGGGATTCTCAATGCCGCCCAGAACCATGAAAACATTGTCGTCCAGGCAATCGTTAAAGGGGATTCCGAGGCAGCATTACGAGGAACAAAGGCCTGGGTGACAGCGGAACCAAATAATCCGATTGCCCAATCTTTGGCGAAGGCCTTTACAAGAACTCTCTCATGTGGCAGTGAGGCTCGCAGTGTCCGTATAAGAGATTACGCTGCTCCCTTTAGCGGTTGGATCAAAGATTTGAGGACCAAATATCCAAATAATCCGAATATAGCCATGATGGCTGTCGAATTAGATTGCGATGGTTTGGATTGCATACAGAAAAATTTTTATAAGGCCCTCGAGATGAAGGGCAGCAATTTAGATTTTAATTTTTGGGTGGAATTATGCGACTATTGGGTTGGTAACAAGCTGACCAACCGGCTAAGAGCGGACTGGAAAAATAAAAAGACTATTCCGACAGCGTTAAGATTGGCCCAGCGGCTTACCTGTTGTAACGATGATTTCTGTGCGACGGCAAAAGAAGGGCAAGAGGCCCAAAAAACTTTAGAGCAAGTCTTAAGGCTCGATCCTACCAACGATTCCATAAAAGAAGCTCTTTCTTGGGCGCAAGCACGGCAAACCAAGAAACCGTAAGGCAGTAATCCCGTCGAGTTAGCTGAACTTCTTTGGTGGTCAGTCTGGCGATTGCTTCCGCTATCCCAATCATATTTTTTTCGATATCCCTTGCGCTGGATACAGCTCCGCCAGAGCCGAGGCCAATAGCAAGGGCCGTGATCCAGTCTTGACCGTGACTATAGGCGTATAGGCCGCTCGAAAAAATCCCCAGAATGGCAGGAATCAACAAATGGATTCCTTTCTGGGGAGTTCCATTCAACTGATCCGTTTTGAAGACTTTTTTGATCAATGCAGTCACAAACGGAATCCCCGTCGTGATCAAGGCAATCATGCTTATCGGCTCCATCGATGTGTACCTCCTCAATTAAACGACTTCAAACAACAACGGCTTCTTTACGGCGAACGGCAACGGCACGGCAGCCAACAGTGTCTCCGTCCCATCAACGGCATTTCTTCGAATCCTTTCCAACGGCTTAACAACAACGACAACAACACTACAAACACGACACATAACGAAACTGAACACATAACAGTAGGCCCACTTCAAATCAATTGCAGGCAGGGGTTGATTTGAATAGACAATGCCACCCCTCCCCCAAATCGATGAGTGACACCACGATCTCTGATGAGAATTTCTGGCAATAATTCCGGCTTAGCATCCTTGATGGCCACATCAATGCGGCCTTCGGGTGGCAAATAGCGGTCGCGGTATTCGACTCTGCCACCATCGCGCCATTTAGTGATAACGCGGTCTTTGTAGACAGTGATAATCTGCTTGGTCCCCGGTGGCAAGCCCTCGATTTTAACGGCTAGCTATGCGATCTGGTTTTTTCTCTGCTGAGTCTCCACTCTACCAGCACGAGAAGAAAAATGAGCAGAATGATGGTGGCGTCTTTTGGCTTGCTGTTGCGGGCACGCGTTCAACTGCACGCTGGCCTTAGAATCTTGGATGGCCCCAGTGTAACGGTTAAAGTTAAAAACTTAAAAAATCATCAGCTGCATGCTTTGTAAACGAGAGAGCCCCCGCGTAGCGCGGATTAGAGAAAGCTGATACAATTAATAAGTAATGCAAAATATTGGAGTTATTTCTTCGCATGTCACGCATGGAGATGACTTGGTCGTTTTGAGCCGTAAAGAATATGAACGGCTTCAAAACCATCTTCGAGAACTCCAGGATGTTTTACGAAAAATTCGGCGCGGCGAAAAAGAATTGCGCGCCGGGAAAACAAAAACCATTGCCTCTTTAAAGGAATTGCTTTAAATCATTGCGTCCCGTTCGAGTTGTTCGCACGACCTCGGATTTCTCCAAATCTTTGCGTAAACTGCCCCGGAACCTTCAACGATTGGCCGTTAAGAAAGACCTCTGGTAATGAAAAATAAATTAGTCGGCACTTGGGAACTGGTTTCCCATTGTCGGGTCGATGAGCAAGGGGGGATGAGCTACCCTTTGGGACGGCGGCCTTCGGGATATTTAATTTACAGCCCCGAAGGTTTTATGTCCGTCTGCATCACAAGCCAGAATCGCCGGCTGCCCCGAGGATTTGATTTCCATGACATCCCCAAACTCACACCCGCTCAAAAAACGCGCCTGCTGCATAGCTGCATTTCCTACGCGGGGAAATATCGGGTCTTAAAAGACAAAGTTATCCATCAGGTTCAAGTCAGCCTGATCCCAAGCTGGGTGGGCAAAAAACTTATCAGAAAAATCGACTGGCCCCAAGGCAAACTCTCTCTGACCAGCCCGCCCTTTGTCATCAACAACACCAAATACAGAGCCCGCATCCTCTGGCAGCGCGTCTTACGCTAACGAAACCCGAGAAAACGAATGATGACTTTTCCCGTTGAAGCAGTTGCGGCTCTTTTCCTGAAGCGCCAGCATCTTGACCGGCCTTTGGAGCGCCCATTCACCGAGGAGGCTCTGACGCGTTTCGTTGAAGACGCGGGGGGTTTGCAGCTTGACTCCATCAATGTCCTTGAACGCGCCCATTATTTGACGCTTTGGAGCCGCTTCGGACCCTATAAAAAAGACGCCCTCGACCGGATCGTTTATGAAAAACGCGCGCTCATCGAGTATTGGGCGCACGCGGCCTGCCTTGTGCCGGTTTCGGACCTGCGCGGCTGGCGGCGCGCCATGGCTGATTTTCGCCGCCGCCACACCGGCTGGTCGGACTGGCTCAAGGCTCATCCGCGCGTCTTGCGCCGCGTCGAAGATGAAATCCGCGGCCGGGGGCCGTTATCTGCGGCGGCTTTCGCGCGCCCGGTTTCCCAGGGCAAAACAAAAGGATGGTGGGACTGGAAACCGGCTCATCATGCCCTGCACTATCTCTGGATGAGTGGACGTCTGGCCATCCATTCCCGCCGCCATTTTCAGAAGAGTTACGATTTGGCCGAGCGCGTTCTGCCGCCGGTCGAGCCTCTGGAGCGATCCGCTTTCCCACGCTGGCACCTAAAAAAGACCCTGCGCGCGCTGGGAGCGGCGGCGGAAGCCGATCTCGCCCGCTACCTGACCTTCCCAAGATTTAAGCCTGGCGCGCGGCGGCGCGCGCTGGTTGCTATGGCCAAAAGCGGCGAAGTCGTTCAAGTGAGCGTAGCCGGCTGTCCCGGACGCTGGTTTATCCTGGCCGAGGACATCCCCGCGCTCGAATCAGTGGCTCCGGCCCAAGGCACGACGCTGCTTTGCCCCTTCGACTCCCTCCTGTGGCATCGCGGCCGTGCAAAGGCTCTATTCGGCTTTGATTACAAAATCGAAGTCTACACACCAGCGGCGCAGCGCGTTTACGGCTACTACACGTTGCCCATCCTGCATCATGGGCGGCTCATCGGCCGCCTTGACCCTAAAAACCATCGCGCTGAGAAGCGTTTGGAGATACGGTCCGCCCATTTCAATTCGAAACCGAACGCCGAGGCTCTGGCTGGAACCGCCCGCGCCGTGCGTTCATTGGCCTCGTTTCTCGGGGCCGAAAAAGTGTCCGTAGCTCGCGGCCCCCTTCGGGAGTTCTAGGGCGCCTTCCCTAACTCTTCTTGCGCGGAAGGGTTTAAGGTGCTAGAGTTTAAGTGATGGGCAAAACGATTATCGCTTTGTTCCTGAGCTTGGCCGTGCCCGGCGCGGCGAGCCTGTCGCTTTGCCGCCTGCCTGAAACCTGCGATTGCGGGCCTGCCTGCCCCATGTCGGGCGATCAGCAAGCCCCCTGCTGCGAAATGAGCGAGGCCCCGGACCAGGACTTTGCCGTAACCACGGCCACGCGGCTGGAATACACGCAAGCAGCCGTTGAAGCCCCGTCCTTTCAAGATTTTGAACCGGCGATGTTTTGGATCACCGTCATTGCGGCGGAAGAATCTCCTCCGCCATTCGTCCCACGAACTCACAGCGGCCTTTCTCCTCCTTTAGCCTAAACCTCATTCGTTTATTCCAGGCGTTTCTGTTGCATGCGGCCATTAGGCCGGGAGGTTTAGGTGAAATTAGCGTTCGTTGTCGCGTTTGCAGTCGCGTTTAATGCAAATGCTGAAAAAAAAGAAGAAAAAATTTCTTTAGCTTCGTTATTGGAAGAAGCTAAAACAAATAATCCGGCGGTGAAAGCCGCGTATGAACGCTGGCAATCCGCCGAAGCCAAAGTTTCGGCCTCGCGCTCCTGGGAAAACCCCATGGTCGGCATTAAGAATAAAAAAGCCGAATCATCGGGGACGGAACCGGCCATGAAAAGCGAAATGCTTATGGTCGAACAGGAAATTCCCTTTCCCGGAAAGATTTCAGATGAGGCGCGCATGCTGCATCACGAAGCCAAAATCGCTCATGAGGATTATCGCGCCCGGCTTTTGGAAACAGAGGCGCAGGTAAAAATCCGCTACCACCTTCTTTCCTGGCTTGCTTCCACAGCCGACGCCTTGAAAAAAGACACCGACATTTTAGAAGGCATCGCCCGCGTGGCCCAATCGCGGTTGTCCGCAGGCCAAAGCAGCGCGGATGAGGCGCTCTTGGCGCAGGCCCAGCTTAAAATGGTCGAAAACTCGGTGTTTGAGCGCGAGCAGCAAAAACTGATCGAGGAAGAGGAGTTGAACGCGCTTCTTGGGCGCAAGCCCGGCACGCGCTGGGGCCGTTTTGAAGCGGTTCCACTGCGCGATTTGCCTGTTTCCGTCGAGGAATTGGAGAAACAGGCGAGGGAAACGAACCCCATGTATTTAAACACCCTGCACATGCAGGCGCATGCGGCCGTAATGGCGCGCCGGGCGCTGCTGAATTTCGCGCCGGACTTTAAGGTCAGTTATGAACGGGAAAAATTTGAATCCGGCCTTCCCGCGGAAACAACGATCGGGGCGGCCCTGCGCATCCCTCTTTGGCTTTGGCGGCCGGCCGGGGAGCGCAAATCCGCCAAAGCCCATCAACGCCAAACGCAAGCCGAATCCCAAAGCGCGCAAAACGATATTTTTAAGACACTGTACAAGGAATACACCGAAGTCAATCTGCACCGGCAATTGGCTCTTAACTATTCCAAGGAAATCCTGCCTCTGGCTGAAAGCGCCCTTCAAATCGCCCAGAAAAACTATGAAACCGGACGGGCGGATTTCGCCAAACTGACCGAGGCGGTGCGCCATTTGCTGGAGGCGCAAATGAAATATTACGAGGAACTTTATCACTACGGAGAACACTGGGCCATGCTCGAAGTCGTGGCCGGGAAGGAAATCGAGGGGGTAAAAAACTAATGAGAAAAATTTTCGCCTTAGGCATTTCGTTATTGATCTTAATGGCCGGATTGACCGCTTGCGGCAAGCGCAAAGAAGTGGGCATGCAGTCTCGGGAGCAGGCGCTTTATCAATGCCCCATGCATCCGGAAATCATCCGCAAAGAGCCCGGAACCTGCCCCATTTGCCATATGCAGCTTCAAAAAATGGAGACGGAATCAACCACCCACGAACATCATGAAGAGACGGGACGCGCGTCGTTTACGCTGTCGCCGCAGCGCCAGCAGTTAATCGGGGTCACCTTCGGCGCCGTGGAATTCCGGGACCTTGAACGCGTGATCCGCGCATCGGGACGCATCGCCTATGATCCTGAGCTTTACTCGGCCATCGAGGAATACCACCAGGCCTTAAGCGGGGGTCCGGAACTTGAATCCATCCGCAAATCAACGCGCATGAAATTAAGGCTTTTAGGCCTCTCCGATGCTCAGATCGATGATTTGGCGAACAAACCCAGAAACGCGGCCGTGGGCTTGGTGTTGGGCCGGGCCGGGGGCACGGTCTGGGTTTATGCGGATGTCTATGAATATGAGGTGAATTTCATCAAGCCCGGACAAACCATGGAAATTGCCTCCCCTGCCTTGCCGGGGGAAACATTCACGGGCAAGGTTCTTTCCGTTGATCCCGTTATCAGCGCCATGACCAGAACCGCCAGAGTGCGCGCCGAGGTGAACAATCCTAAGGGGAAATTCAGGCCGGAGATGTACCTTGACGTCAAAATCCGCGTTCCCCTGGGCAAAAAATTGGCCGTGCCCGGTGAAGCCGTCTTGGACACGGGGGAACGAAAAGTGGTTTTTGCCGTCCATGAGGACAACACCTTCGAACCGCGCGAGGTGCGCCTGGGCGTGGAGGCCGAAGGCTTCTATGCGGTTTTGTTCGGGCTGGAAATCGGGGACCGGGTTGTCACATCCGCAAATTTTCTGATTGATTCCGAATCCCAATTTAAAGCCGCAATCGAAGCGTTCCGGAAACGAGACGGCGGCGAGGGAATGCCACCGGGGCATCAACACTAACATGATCGCCAAAATTGTCGAATATTCGGCCCGGAATAAATTCCTGGTCCTTCTGCTGACGGCCTGGGCCATTGTAGGGGGAATTTATGCCCTGCGCCGCATCCCCGTAGATGCGATCCCCGATCTCTCGGATACCCAGGTCATTATTCTTTCGCGCTGGGACCGCTCCCCGGACATCCTGGAGGATCAAGTCACTTACCCCATTGTCACGGCCATGTTGGGCGCGCCAAAGGTCAAAACCGTGCGCGCGTTCACTGATTTCGGCTACTCCTACGTGTACGTTATTTTTGAAGACGGCACGGACATTTATTGGGCGCGCTCAAGGACTCTCGAATACCTGTCGAAAATCACCCCTAGCCTGCCCCAAGGCGTCAGAACCGAAATGGGCCCGGACGCCACTTCCGTGGGCTGGGTATTTCAATACGCCTTAGTCGACGACTCCCAACGGTTGAATTTGGCCCAGCTGCGCTCTCTTCAGGATTGGTTTTTGCGCTATCAGCTTCAAAGCGTCCAAGGCGTGGCCGAAGTCGCTCCCGTGGGCGGATTCGTCAAGCAATATCAGGTTCAAGTCGATCCCAAGGCCCTGGCCGCCTACAATGTGCCCCTTACCCGCGTCGTCAACACCATCCGGGAAAGCAATGATGACACCGGCGGACGCTTGCTGGAATTCTCCGGCACGGAATTTATGGTACGCGCCAAAGGCTACGCCAAATCCATCGAAGATTTGGAAAACGTGGCCGTCGGCCGCAACCCGGCCACGGGCACGCCAATTTATGTCCGCGACGTAGCGCGCGTGCGTTTGGGGCCTGATTTGCGCCGGGGCACGGGGGAGCTTGACGGCCTGGGGGAGGCTGTCGGGGGCATTGTGATCATGCGCTACGGAGAAAACGCCCTGACCGTGATCGAGCGCGTCAAAGCCAAACTTAATGAGATTGCGCCTTCGCTGCCTCAAGGCGTGCGCCTGGTAACCACTTATGACCGTTCCGAGCTTATTCGCCGCGCTATCAACACGTTAAAAGAAACACTGATCACGGAAACCCTAATGGTCAGTCTGGTCATTCTTTTTTTCTTGCGGCATATCCCCTCGGCGCTAGTTCCCATCGTCACCATCCCCATCTCCATCCTGCTGGCTTTCATTCCTATGCTGTACATGGGGATTACCTCAAATATCATGTCTTTGGCGGGCATCGCTATTTCCATCGGCGTGCTGGTGGACGGGGCCATCGTGGAGGTAGAAAACGCCTATAAGAAATTGGAGCACTGGGTCACCGGCGGGCGCAAAGGGGATTTCCATGAGGTGCGCCTGGAAGCGTTGAAGGAAGTCGGGCCGTCGGTGTTTTTCTCTTTGCTGGTGATTGCCGTGGCGTTTTTGCCGGTGTTCACTCTCGTTGATCAGGAAGGGAGGCTGTTTAAACCCCTGGCCTACTCCAAAACCCTGGCCATGGCCTTGGCCGCGCTTTTGGCCGTCACCTTGGATCCGGCCGTGCGCATGATTTTCACGCGCATGGACTACAAACATTTTAAACCCCGGTGGCTTTCAAACATTTTCAACGCCGTCACCGTGGGCCGCTATTATGAAGAAGAAAAACACCCCGTCAGCAAACGGCTGTTCGCGATTTATGACCCGGCCGTGCGATGGGTCTTAACATACCCAAAAAAAACAGTCGGCTTGGCTTTGGCCGCCATGCTGGCGACGATCCCGGTGTTCTTTCAGCTAGGTTCAGAATTCATGCCGCCCTTAAACGAAGGCTCAATTCTTTACATGCCCACCGCCATCCCCGGCATGTCCATTACTGAGGCTCAGCGTGTCCTGCAAATCCAAGACCGCATTCTTAAAAACTTTCCCGAAGTGGAAACGGTGTTCGGCAAAGCGGGGCGCGCGGACACATCCACGGACCCGGCGCCATTGTCCATGGTGGAGACCACCATCGTCTTAAAACCCAAATCCCAGTGGCGCAGCAAAAAAATCTGGGGGCTGATCCCCAGAAAAATAACGTACGAAGAGCTTATCAACGAAATGGACGCGGCCTTGAAAATACCCGGCATCCCCAATATCTGGACCATGCCCATCCGCAACAGGATCGACATGCTATCCACCGGCATGCGCACGCCGGTGGGCGTGAAGATTTTCGGCCCGGACCTGACCGTCATTCAAAAGCTGGGTGAAGAAACGGAAAATATCCTGCGCGATGTCGCCGGGACGCGCAACGTGACGGCGGAGCGCACGGCCCAGGGCTACTTCATCGACATTGCCTTCAGGCGCAAGGACTTAGCACGCTACGGGATCACGATCGCGGAGGCTGAGATGATCGTGGCTTCGGCCATCGGTGGGGAAAATATCACGACGATTCTTGAAGGCCGCGAACGCTACGGCGTCAATGTGCGCTATGCGAGCGATTATCGAAACAATATCGAGAAACTGCGCCGCGTCCTGGTGCCCGCGGAAAACGGCCTACAAGTGCCCCTGGCGCAACTAGCCGACATTCGCGCCACCATAGGCCCCAGCATGATCCGGGATGAAAACGGGCAATTGGCCGGGTATGTGTATGTGGATATCGCGGGGCGCGATATCGGCGGCTATGTCCAAGACGCCAAACGCGCGCTTCGCGAACGCCTGGAAATGCCGGCCGGCTATACCCATGTCTTTAGCGGCCAATACGAAAATATGCAGCGCGTCAAAGAGCGTCTGAAAATCGTCATTCCAGTGACTCTATTTCTGATCGTGATTCTTCTCTATTTCAACACGGGCTCATGGATATCCACCGGGATCGTGATGCTGGCCGTTCCTTTCTCGGCGATCGGCGCGATTTGGATTCTCTATCTTCTCGGTTACAACCTTTCCATTGCCGTGTGGGTGGGCATTATTGCGCTCATGGGCCTGGATGCTGAAACGGGAATTTTCATGCTGCTCTATCTGGATTTGGCCTACAAAGACCGCAAGGGGAAAGGGCTTTTGCGCTCATTGGAAGACTTAAAAGAGGTCATCTTGGAAGGGGCGGTCAAGCGCGTGCGGCCAAAAATCATGACCGTGGCCTGCGACTTTGCCGCTTTGTTGCCCATTATTTGGGCCGCGGGCACGGGCGCGGACATGATGAAACGCATTGCCGCGCCCATGGTGGGCGGGCTGTTGACGTCGTTTTTGATGGAACTGCTGGTTTATCCGGCCGTGTATTACCTGTGGAAAAAGAAAGAATTGGAGTATTAAAAAACAATGAATAAACGTGGCGATATGGGCGCCGGCATGATCGTTCTCATGGCGGCCATGATGCTGGGCATGTTTCTTTTCGGCGGTCACATGAGGCATAAAAACCATAATAAAGAAAAACACGCCCAAGAATTGGGTCAATTAAACGACGATAAAGGGAGGAAAAATGAAACTAACGAACACGCAAATCATTAGCTTCGCAGCTGCGACCGCGCTCTCCTTAGGGGGAGCTCTCTACGCGCATGAGGGCCACAAGCACGTTGAAGGGAAAGAGGCCAAAGCCAAAACGGAAACGACGATCACCATGACCGGGGAAGTGCTGGACTTATCCTGCTATCTCGGCCATGAAGGCAGGGGCAAAGAGCATCAAAAATGCGCCAAAGACTGCCTGATCAAAAAAATGGTGCCTGCCGGGCTTTTGACGAAAGACGGGCAAGTTTATTTGCTTGTCGAAGATCATCAATACGAGAAAGTCTTCAAGCAAGTGCGTGAAGCGGCAGCGGAACAGGTTAAAATCACCGGGCGTAAAATCATGAAAGGCGGTTTGCAGGCGATTTTGGTGGAAAAAATCGAAAAAGCCTAAGTTGTGATCGAGCTTCCGCCGCTCTATCTCTTACACCCTATCGCCGTTCATTTTCCCATCGCTCTTTTGACCGTGGGCTGGGCAGCCAACGCGCTTTCCCGCAGGGCGGCTTGGCTTCATCGGGCGGCATCCTGGTTTCTGTGGCTGGGGACGGCGGCTGCCTGGGCAGCCGTTGGGCTAGGGCTTCTGGCGGAGGAAACCGCGCCGCATGTCCCCTTGGCTTGGAAAACGCTGAAACTTCACGAAACCCTGGCCTTTTGGACGGCGGGGCTGTTTACCGCATTGTCCCTATGGCGATGGCGGTTGAGCAAATGGAAACCGGCCTTATTGTTGATCGCCTGGCTTGGCGCCTGCGGCGTTCTTTTGGCCACGGCCTATAAAGGCGGCGAGCTTGTGTTCACGCATGGGATGGGGGTGGCTTCGCCATAGCACGCAACGGCGCCGGGGCAATTGTGTAAACTATTCGTGAAACGGCGATGCCGAAACTCCAAATACCGTCAATAAAATGGGGGGTTAATTCATGAAATTTTTTCTGGATACAGCCATGATCGACGAGATCAAACAGGCCAATGCCTGGGGATTTTTAGACGGCGTGACCACCAATCCCACGCTGGCTTCTAAAACCGGACGGCCTTTTGAGAGCGTCGCCAAAGAAATTTTAAAGACCGTGGCTCCGGCTCCGGTTAGCCTGGAAGTGGTGGCGACCGATATCGACGGCATGGTGGAAGAAGGGCTCAGCCTGGCCAAATGGGGAAGCAATGTTGTCGTTAAAATCCCCATGACCGAGGCAGGCATGGCCGCCACTCAGCTCTTGACCCAAAAATACAAGCTCAAAGTCAATGTCACTTTGGTCTTCTCGCCCAATCAAGCCTTATTGGCGGCTAAGGCCGGCGCGACTTATGTTTCGCCTTTTATCGGGCGCTTGGATGATATCGGACAAGACGGCATGTCGCTCATCGCGGACATAGTTCAGATTTATGAAAATTACGGTTATCCCACGCAGGTGTTGGTAGCCAGCATCCGTCACCCCATGCACGTTGTCGACGCGGCTAAATTAGGCGCGCATGTGGCGACCATGCCCTTCGGCGTTTTACGCCAGCTCTTCAAACACCCGCTCACGGATAAGGGACTAGCCTCCTTCCTTGAAGATTGGAAAAAAGTCCCCAAACAAGGCCAAGGCGTAAAAGCCTAAAGGCTCTTGGCTGGAGAGGGACCGCTCATTTTGCCGCCTGAGGGCGATTCGCAGCGCGGTCTTTCCCCGGAACTCAAAACGATTCTGATCGCCGCCGGCCTTTGCGCTTTCCTGGGGCCCGGAGCAGGTCAAATTTATAACCGCCGCCGCTTAAAAGGCGTCCTGATGATTTTATCCACGCTTGGCCTGATCGCGGGCCTAGGCGCCTATATGGTCATGGCCGCCAAGCGCAGCGTCGAGCAAACGGCTCAAACAAATCCCCAGCTTCTTTTCGTCGAAGGAGCTGAAATCATGCTGGCTAAAACCATTGTCATGGAAAACATGCGCGCGTTGCAAGTGTTTAAATGGAGTTTTGTGGTGCTTTGGTGCTATGGCATCGTGGACGCTTACAGAGACGCCAAAGAACGGACCTCAACAAAATCAGGAGGGAATGTATGAAATCAACTATTTACGCGATGGCCCTTTGGTCGCTGCTTACGGGCGGCATGATCAACGCCCAAGAGGGCCAAAGCCGCCCGCGCGGCGGCCGCACTCCAGAGAAGATGGGCCGCAAACAAGGAATGCCCAAACAAGAGATGACGCCGGAGAAACGCCTTGAGATGCTCAAAGAGCGCCTTGAATTAAGCGATCAGCAACTGGGGCAAATCAAACCCGTCTTGGATGAAGAAAAAAAAGTTGCGGAACCGGTCGAAACCAAACTAAAAAAACTTCAAGAAGAGATGAAAAGAATCTCCTTTGAGATGAATGAAGTTCGGCATGAACGGGAAATCCTTCAAAACCAAACCAATGAAACGATTCGCTCCATGCTGACGCCCGAACAAAAAATGCGTTTCGATCAAATGCGCCGGGGGCCCATGGGCCACGGCCAGGGGCGCCAAATGGGAGGGCCGGGCGGCCAGATGGGCGGTCCTCATGGGCCCCAGGGCCAATACCAAAAGCGCGGGCCAGGCAAACAGCCGCCCATGATGGAGGGTGGACCGATGATGAATGAGTCATTCGGCGAACAAGGGCCCCCGCCGCCCATGGACATGAATATGCCGCCTCAAGATTTCCAAGGACAGGATTATCCCTGACAATGCCGCCGCCCAAAGCCGTCACCTCGTCGCAGATGAGGGAGATCGATCAAAAAAGCGAGAAGGAATTCGGCGTCTCCAGCCTCCAGTTAATGGAAAACGCGGGACGCGCGGTGGCCGATCAAATCATCAGAATTTTAAGCGATCAGCTGCATTGCCCGTTGCCGGAATCACGCGTCATCATTTGCTGCGGGCGGGGCAATAACGGAGGAGACGGGGTGGCCGCGGCCAGGAATCTGAAAAAAACAGGGGTGTCCGTTAAAGTCTATTGCCTGGCGCCGGTCGAAAAAAAACCGGTCAAACAGGAATTGAAAACGCAATTGGCAAAAGCTAAGGCCGAGGGCGTTGAAATCACCATGATCAAAACGCCGGAAGAAATGACCGCTGATTTGGGGAAGGCCAGCTTGATCGTCGACGCTCTTTTGGGGACCGGATCCAAAGGCAAACCCATGGGCCCCGTTCATAAAGTCATTCAAAAAATCATGAAAGCGGGCCCGCGCATCGTGGCCTTGGACATTCCCTCCGGCATCGACGCGGACACCGGCTATCATAGCGGGGTTTTCATCAAAGCGGATTGGACCCTCACTCTGGGCCTGCCCAAAATAGGTCTAATGAAGCCGCATGCGCAGCGTTATGTCGGGGAATTGATCACCGTGGATATCGGGCATCCCAAAAAACTGCTGGAGCGTTACCAATGATGTCCGCGGAAGTCCTCATCCAGGTTCAATTCTACGACACGGACAGTTTGGGCATTATTTATTACGGCAGCTATTACCGTTATTTTGAAGCCGGTTTCTTGAAACTGCTGAAAAACGCGGGTTTAAGCTTCAGCGAAATCCACAAACGCGGCATTTACCTGCCCGCGACGCTCTCATCCTGCAACTACTATTCTCCGTCAACAGTCGAAGAAAGCCTGAAAATCGCGACCACCATTCATTCGTTAGGCTATGCCTCCGTGGCTTTCAAGCACGAAGTCTTCAATATGGATCGAAAGGGGAAATTAGTCGCCCAAGGCCATACGCGGCACGCCTGCGTCAGCACGGATTGGCGGGTAACGCCTTTGCCGGATTGGTTGAAAAGCGCGCTGCAGGGTTCTTCTAAGTCTAAAGGTTGATCTGAGCGACGCGGGTCACGCCGTCCATGCGGCCCAGGGCCTCGAGCAGCGATTTTGGAATCGTATTGTCGATGGTCAACACCATAATCGCGTCCTTTCCCTTGCTTTTGCGGCCCACGCGCATGTCCGCAATATTGATGCGGCGGCCGCCCAGCAGCGTGCCGACTTTGCCGATCATGCCGGGTTTGTCCTGATTCTCAATGGTGATGAGGGCGCCCTGGGGGATGACGTCGACGACCAGGTCGCCGATTCTGCTGATGCGCAATTCGCCGCCGATATCGACGCGCCCGGAGATGGAGGCCGAACGCTCGTCCGCAGTGCGCAGGGAAAGCGCGATGTCTTCAAGCTCGCTTGAGCCGGGCAGCTCTTCGGTCCGGATTTGAATGTTTCTTTCCTTGGCATAAAAAGCCGCGTTGACGACGTTGACGGTATCGCCCAAAGCGCAGGATAGGATGCCGCGCAAAGCGCCATGGAGCAGGACGCGGGCGTCTTTCTCGGAAAAGCGCTTGGCGGTGTTCAAGCGGATCCTGTTCCAAGCGCCGGGCAAAAACTGGCCCAAAAATTTGCCGAGACGCTCGGCTAAGGATAAATGGTAATTTAAACGATCGAGAATCTCCGGCTCGAACTCAGGCGGCAAATTGACCCCGCCTCTAACCAAACCGCGCTCGAAAAAATCCATGACGCTTTGCGCCAATTCACGGGCCACGCGCCGCTGCGCCTCCCTGGTCGTGGCGCCGATATGGGGAGCCAGCAGCACTTTATCGCCTAATGCCAAGAGCGGGCTGCCCTTGGGCGGCTCTTTTTCGAACACATCAAGGGCCGCTGAAGCGATTTGGCCTTCGTTGATAGCCTGGGCGAGGGCCGCTTCATCCACCACTTCGCCTCTTGATGTATTGATTAAAATGGCTCCTGTTTTCATCAAGGAAAGGGTTTTGCCGCCGACCAAGCCTTTCGTGGTTGCAGTCAAGGGCACATGCACGCTTAAAACATCCGCCTGGCTCAACAATTCCTCAAAACCTACGGCTTTAACGCCTAATTCAGAGGCGCTTTGCGCGCTAATGAAAGGGTCATGCGCCAAAACTTCCATGCCGAACGCCGAGGCCCGCTTGGCCACTTCCTTGCCCACCCGGCCCAAGCCCAAAAGACCCAGCTTTTTTCCATAAAGCTCGCTGCCCATCAGGCTCTTATCGCGCCAGCCGCCGCCTTTAACCGCTCGATCCGCCGCGGATAAGCGGCGCATCACGCCCAGCATCAGGCCCAACACATGCTCGGCCACGGCAATGGCGTTGGCTCCGGGCACATTGACCACCAAAATGCCCCGGCGCGTGGCCTCCTCCACGTCGATATTGTCCACGCCGGTGCCGGCGCGCCCGATCAATTTGAGTCTTTTGGCTTTATCGATTTTGTCGCGGGTGACCTTGGTTTCGGAACGGACCAGCCAGGCCTCGAAATGATCCAGGCCGTTGGTCTCATGAGCCTCGGTAATCTCAAAACCCTTATTTTCTTTAAGCGGCTTCAAGCCTTCTTGATCGATAGGATCGCTGATTAAAACGCGCACCATAGAACTTTATTTAACAATTTCTAGATACGAATGAGGCTACTGGGAAGCCAGAAATGCCTTCAGCTCTTTATCCTGAGGGGCCAGGCGCTGGGCCCGGCGCCAGACTTCCCTGGCCTTGGGCTTATTCTTGAGCTTGTAATAGGCGGACCCCATGCGTTTTAAAGCGTCGACATTATCAGGTTCCAAAATCAAAACCTCATTGCATTCTTGAATAGCCGCAGTATATTTGGCGTCGTAAATGTGCGTCAAGGCCACTTCCAGTTTCTGCCTGGCTAAATCCAGGCCCTCGATCGGCACTTCCTCCTGCGCCTCTTTAGGAAAACGTCCCTCCAGAACGCCCAGCAATCCCTCGACTTCCTTACTCTTGGGGTCTCTCTGGCGCGCGTAACGCAAAGTTGTAATGGCTAAACGCGGATTTTCCTGACGGCTTAAAAAATACTTCATGGCCGTGCGGATCAAGCGCACGGTACCGGGGGAACCTTTGGATACCTCAGGCGCCACGGCTGCGACTTCATCGAGCCTGCTGAAAAGTTCTTTATACCGGGCATTTGTCGGGTCGGAAACGGAGAGGATCTGCACGATATCCTTGGCTTTGGCGTAGCGGCCCTCGACGATATGCCCGCCGGCTTCCTTCTCTTTTTTCTTGTTGTGATCCGCCAATTCCAGGCGGGCTTTTCTTAAAAGATCCTTGGCGCTTTGCTGTTCGGGATCGAGCCTGACAATCTCGGACCAATGATTGACGGCGCTCGGATAATCCTTGCGCGAATAGGCTTCAAGGGCTTTTTTATAATGCTCGTCGATCACCAGCTTCTTCTGCTGCTCACCCATATCCTGGCTGCGCAAAGCCGGGGAAATCGAATAAATCAACAGGAAAAAAATAATGTATTTCATTGACGCACCACAAAAAGCTCGATCCTGCGGTTCTTCGCCCGTCCGTCCTCAGTCGCATTGTCCGCGAGAGGCTGATGCTCGCCGTAGCCGTAAGCGGAAAAACGGCCGGGGTCCAAGCCCCGGCCGATAAAATATTCGATGACGCGGGAGGCGCGCAAGGCCGAAAGTTCAAAATTAGATTTATACAAGCCGCGTCCGCTGACCGGGTCGTTGTCGGTGTGCCCCTCCACATTCACGGCGTTGGGGATTTCTTCAAGCGCTTTGACGATGGGATCTAAAACAGTTTCAGCGCCTTTTTTAAGCTCCGCGGACCCGGAATTAAACAACATCGGCGAGGCGAAAGTGACCCGGATTCTCTGCGCGGTCAGCATGACCTTGGTTTCTTTTTTCTGGGCCAAAGCCGCCATTATTTTTTCCGCGGCGTCGGATTCTTTCTCTCTGATTTGAATTTTTTTATGGTCTTCCCGGTCCACGGCCAATTCTTTCTGAATCTCGGCGACGGTTTTCTCAAATTCGACTCTTTTCTTCTGGAAAAGCTGGGAGTAACCATAGAAACCCAAAAATAAAATAACCATGGTCGTCATTAAATCCGCGTAGGGAACCATCCACAGATCGGCCAAGCGAACATCGCCTTCGCCGCCCGCGTCCTGACGCCAATTCCTCATGCTAATTTCCGGCCTCCAGCATTTGATCGAGCCACTCCTGACGCTCTTTGAAACCTTCAAACAAAAAGGCGCGCTTTAAAATCCGGATTTGGATTCTTCGGTTCGCGGCGCGGCCTTCTGCGGTTTTATTGGAAGCGACGGGCTTGTATTCGCCGTAGCCCGCGGTCACCAAGCGATTGGCCGGCAAATCGGCTGAAGCGAGAACCTCCACCACCGCATTGGCCCGGGCCGCGGATAGATGCCAATTGGAACGATACGGGCTGTTTTTGCCCAGGGGCTGATCATCCGTATAGCCCTCCACCGCGATCATGACGCCGGGGAGCTTAGCCAAAATTTCGGCCATGGTTTGAATGTCCCGCCGGCTCAGCGCTGAAAGCTCCGCACGGCCCGGGGGGAAAAGGGCAGGGTTGGGCAATTTTAAATTGATCTCATCGGCCGACACCTCAAGTCCGGAGTAAAGCCCCTTGCCATGAAGAAAATGTTCCAGTTCGCCGACCATCTGCTTCTCCTGATATTTCACCATCACTTCCTCGGCGCGCTTTTTGGCCGGAGTTTCTTCTTTTTTTTCTTTCATGGTTTGAGAAATGCTTTTGCTCAATCCCTCCGCGATTCTTTTGCGGTCCTCCTCATCCATTTGCGAAAAAGCGAACAGCACCATAAAAAACAGCATCAGGTTGGTCATCAAATCGCATAAAACGATAAGCCATAATGGATTGTCTTCCATCACTTTCGGGGCCAGCCTGTCGACGAGCATAAAAACTCAGCGCTTCCTCCGCGTTAATTGGCGGCTGCTGTCTCTACGGCGCCTGTTTTAGAATTTCCGTTGCGGTGCAGATGAGACAAAAACGAAGACAGTTTTCTGGAAACTTCCCAAGGAGAATTGCCCTGATGAATATAAAGAGTTCCTTTGGCGATGATTTCTTTAAGCATCATTTCTTCCTCGGAGTAATAATTAAGTTTGCCCGCGATGGGCAGAAAGAAAAAATTGGCCGAAAAAATTCCGTAGAACGAAGCGGTCATGGCGATGGCCATGGAAGCGCCCATGGTCGCCGGGTCGGTGATATTTCTTAAAACCTGGACCACGCCGATCAAGGTCCCCAAAAGGCCGAAAATCGGGGCGAATGTTCCGGCGGAACGAAATACGTTGGAGAGCTGCACATGCCGCGCGCGGGTATTGGCCAGCTCGGAATCAAGCATGTCCTGAAGCGCATTGTAATCGAGTTCGTCTCCCAACATGGCGATGCAATCCTTAAGAAAAGGGTGCGGCAAGTAGGAGGACTCCTCGCCCAACGAATACAGGCCGCCTTGCCTGGCTTTGGCGGCCAGCGTGGATAAGGCGCGGATTAAATCCGCCGGTTTGACGCGCTTGGGGGGAAACAGCGTCTTGATCAAAGCCGCGGGCACCTGGCGCAGGGCGGAAAAAGGGTAAGAAATCATGACCGAACCGATGGTTCCACCGAAAATGAGCACGATGGCTTCGATATTGAGCAAGAAATGGAGCATTTTACCGTAAGCCAAAACGAAAACAATGGAGCCGCCGCCGATGAGGCCGCCTAGAATAGTCATCAAATCCATGCCTAAACACCCCCTTCTTTTTCGGTTTGCGAAGTTTCGGTTTCTGCCTGCTCGGCGCCCTCCAATTCCTCTTCCTTTTGCAAATGCCCGTCGGCTTTGAGCGCGCGCAAAGCCTCCAAAACCCGTTTGCGATCCTGGGCAAGCTGACTCGCCCCTGACGAAATCGCCAAATCCATTTCCTGGCGCAAGCGTTCAGTCATGCCCGCGGGCAATTCCCTTAGAAGACCGGCAGTCACTTCTTCCTGGCCGGCACGCTTCAAGACGCGCGCGATCACGGCCATGGGCACGCGCCGCATCAACAACCCGAAGCCCTGCTTGCTCAAATGCCGGACATCCTCGATAAACACCAGCTTATTTTTGAGCCTGGCCGCCAATTGCGAATCCCGCTCGGCAAGGCGTTCCAAAATCATGGATTGCGATTCGACGTCCGCTTCTTCGATCAATAGTCCAATTTTTTCTTCGCCGCCCACCAGATACTGAATCTTGGTTTTGAATTCCGTTTCGGTTTCGCGCACTTTTTTCGGGTCTTCTTCCTGAGCCACGGCCAATCGCTCGTAAACCGCGGCCTGCAAATGAAGGGGGAGCTTCGGCATCAGTTCCGCGGCCAGGGCGCCGGGCGCATAGTGAAGAATGATGGCCACCTTCTCCGGGCTTTCCTTCTGCAGAAGAAAATGAAGGGCGTTGGCATGGGATTGCTTGAGAAAGTCAAACGGAGCCGGTTCGCCGTTGACCGCGGCCCCATCGTGCGCGGCCGCGGCCAGGTCCTGAGCAGCCCGCTCGCTTTTTTCTTCGCGCCCATCGCCGTTGAGCGCCGCGGCTCCGGAGCCCTGTAGTTTATTGGCTAATTCCCGCACGCTCGCAGCCAAGGGCTGGGTGACCCAGGGAAGGCTGCGCTTGAAATAAACCATGAAAACAATGCCTAACAAAAGGGCGCATAGCCGCCATAAATCGGGGGGGACGAAAAACTGCTTCCAACTAAACCCCGCCGGGATGCCCCTGCGAAAAGCCATGGTCTCCACGTTCATTTGATCACCCCGGTTGGGATTAAACCCCAGAACCCAGCCCGCCACTTTTTTGGCCAGCTCGACATCAGGCTCCGGCAGGGAACGATCCAAGACGATAACGCTGGAGACGCGTTTGATTTTGGACGCGGCTTCGCCTAAATTAAGCATACCCGCGGACGCCAGCTTGCTTTCTTCCGGAACGCCGGGCAGAACAAAATGTTCGTCATGCGCCTCTTCGGATTTCAGTTCGATGTTGATGGAGACAATCACGCGATCCGTGCCCAAGATATCCATCAAAATTGTTTTGAGTTTGCTCTCGATGGAGCTCTCGATGGCGATTTTATCTTCGATGCTTAAAGAAGGGGACTTGGCGGAGAAGGTCGGGAAAGCGGCCGCAAACAGCAAAAAAATAAGAACCGCCGTTCTCTTGCCCATCAACTTAGATATACCCCTGCTTGCCGGTTTTGTCAATGAGGAAGTCTTCGTCATGATCATCCCCTAGAAACTCCAAGAAAGCCTGGTAATGGCGCCGGTCTGAGCCGTATGCGAGCCGGCGACCGCATCTGTTTTATCCGCTTGAGAAGCGCCTGCGGTCGCCGCCAAACGAGGGTTCACCTGCCAGGTAAATTCCGTGTTGGCGGTCCAGCTTTTCGTATCCGCCGCCGATGAGCTCCCGTTATCCTTGCTCAGCGTATTCGTCCCCCAAACCTGTCCGGACACTTTACCCGGGATCACCGGAAAATAAAGGCTGGCCGACTGCGTGTTCGTATTGCGCGTATGACCGTCGACTTTATCCTTTGTGGATGAGCCCGTATTGCCCACGGACATGCGCCAACTTTGACCCAGCGCCAAATTAGCGGATAAACCCAGCGTATTCGTATCCAAATCATGGGCCACTTTATTCAAATCTTTGAATTGCGAATTTTGCAGGCTCACGGAAATCGTCTGATGGCCCAAACTTTGGGCGAGGCTCAAAGACATGGAGTTGGAGACATTGTTTAAAGCGACCAAGGGATCGCCCTGGGCCGTATTCTGACTCCAGGACGTGGAAATTCGCGTGCGCGTCGGCAGACTCAGGCCGGGAGACAAGGACAGCAACCTCTGCGTGCTGGTTGTTTTTTTAGGGTCTTTATCCAAATTATCCGAAAATTGAGTGACTGTGGCGCCGATATCACCCCATTCAACGGGCCGGTAGGCCGCCTGCAGGCCATAGCTAATACGGTCGGCTGCGATCACCGAAGCGCCGAAAGAGACAAATTTGGGAGACGCACGCAGCATGGAAGCGCCCAGGGACAACTTGGTGAAAACATAGCCTGTCTGCAGTTGCATCGCCGTGCCTCGCACAGGCACAGGGAGCTCGGTATTTTCCGTAAATTCGCTGGTCGCATAATCAAATTTCACATCCAGCTCCCTCCAAGGCTTGGCCGCGAAATTGACGCCGATCACTCTGTTATCCTGGGGCCTCAAGCTTGATCCTCGAAATTTGGGACTTTTAGGGTCCGGGGAAAGTGAAGCTGTGTTGTCCATGCCCAGGACCATGCTCACGCCGGTTTTCAAGCGCCCGTCCCAAAGATCGGCCGTGCCGCGGCCGGCATACACCAAACGCTCATAGCGGCCGTTGGTGTTGGCGCCGGCGGTCAAGGCTGAAATCGTCCGGCCCGCCACCAACGACCAAGCGGTCCGATTCCAAAGCTCGGTTTTGGGCTGCATCATCATTTCCACCCCGCGCATGCCCTGGCTGGCCAAAGTCAACGCCGAAAAATTAGGCGACACATCGCCCAAGCTGACGCTGCCTCCGGCCGTGTTGTAAGCCCCGTAGATGATATAGGGCTTCCAGGCCGACGTCGAATCATGAATATTGTTGGAATTGAGCAGGTACGTGCCTTCTCCGGCTTTGCCGACCATATTGAGGATGGTGGTCGCTTGTGCGGAACGGCTGTCGCTGATATCCGGGGTTTGATAAGAAAAAACGAAATTCCCGCCGACTGCGGCTCTCGGCGGCGGCGGAGCGATGACGATGGGGCGTTCAATGATGCGGAATAAAACGTAATCCGATTGAGTCAAGCGGGTTTCCTTATGAACGAAATAAATCCTGAAATAATAAAAACCGCCGAAATTAGAAGGGATGCCGAAACTTAAATTAGCGACCGCGCTCTCGCCTGAAGCGATATCGATATCGCCTTGCAAGCGCTCGGTTTTGGCGATATAGGTTTTATCGGCGTCGTAAATCTCGGCTTCCCAGTAATACTGATCCCTTAACCAGCGTTCGGAGCCGATATTGACCGCGATGCCCTGAAAATTGACCGTATCACCGGCCGTCACCGGATTCGGCACGGCCACGCTCAGCTCCAAATGAGCGCTGTCCAAAGCAAATGCCCGGGGCGCCGCCCCCAGCAGCAAAAATAAAAGAAATAAACGAAACATTCACACCAAGGGTATCAGCCAAGCGGGACGGGCGCAATGGGAAAATAGATAAACGAAAAACGGACTTTAAAGGTTGTGTTCTTCCACCTCGACCTCGATTTCTTCCTCTGAGTCGAGGATAACCAATTCTACGTTCGTCACGCCCAAACTCGTAATATTCACGCTTTTCCTATCGGAAGTCCCTACCGAAGATTCGGAGACATAAAGTGAATAAACGCCCATCGGCAATTGAGCGACTTCAAACTCTCCGGCCGCATTCGTTCGAACCAGGCCGCGCCTTGGTCCTTCGAAGGAAACGGCGGCATTGGCTACCGGGATCATTTCACTGCCGTCGCTAAGCACGACGCGCCCTCTAATCGTAGCCGATGATTGCGAAACCACGGGAGCGCCGGAGCCCGAACCTGCGGCTTTCGGAATTAAGGCAACCGCATGGCTGATTTCCTTGCCGTCATAACAAGTATGCGCCAAAACAGCACGGCTGTACGGTTCGTAATTGGGATGGCTCACCTGAATCGTATGATTGCCGAAACTGATATTGCCCGATAAAAGGTACTGACCGTTGGCATCGGTCGTTCCTCTCAATGAATCCAGGCTGACGCTTGCTCCGGAGACAGCTTGGCCTTGAGCCGCATTATTGGCGCCGACCCTACCTTTGATCCCTTTCGCCGAGCCGTGCACGATGGGACATTCGATCTTTTCGAGATCAAAATAGGTGGGAAGCCCCCACCCGATCAGCTGGTAATCGGCGCTATAGTCACGGTAACCGATGCCTGCGGCAAAAACATCCACCCGATATTGGCCGAGCCTCATGCCTTCAAGACGGAATACGCCGGAGGAATCCGTTTCGTTTTGTTTCGTCATGTAGGGATCGCGTATGGTCCAACGCACGGTCGCGCCGGAAATCGGGCTCCTATTGGCCTTATCGCGCACCGTGCCGGCAATAACTCCATCCGGAGTCTTAACGCCCATGGGAATATCCACGCTTACGATACCGTTACTGGCATTCTGTTCGCTGATATCATGGTAGCCGTTATGGTCATGGTATCCCGCAAGAGAAGCCGTGATCCGATGCCGCCCTTCGGGCACATCATCAATGGTAAAAATGCCGCTGCCGTCGCTGGTTGCCTGGCGAATGAATGAGTGCTGATTCAACGTATCCAGCCTGACGGCAACATTGCCGAGAGGCCGGTTCGACAATGAATCGCGCACCGTGCCTCTAAGTTTGAGAGACGCCAACGGTTTAAGAAAAAGGGGCGCATTGACCTGCCGGTCTTGAGGGGATTCCCAGTTTAAGTTCAGCGTCAGATCAAGGGGTTTGAATCCATCTCGGGAAGCGTTGATTTTAACCTGTCCATAAGGAACATTCTCGAATTTAAACTTACCGTCGCCAGTCGTAGTGACAATTCTCTGACCCAGCGCGACCCGGACTCCTGAGAGAGCCTGGCCGGATGCAAAACTAGAAATTGTTCCCGCTACAACCGCTTGTTTTCTTTTGACGAAATAAATTTTATCGGCTAATTGAGCCGTAGTCCCGGCATTAAAAGCGATATTGGGATAGGTCGTATCCTCATAGCCATCGGCAAAAATTTGAATTGTGTAATTTCCAAAAACGACATTATCGAGCTGGAAACGCCCGGTACTAGGATCAGCTACGGCCATCCGGTTGCCGATATTAACTCTAGCCGCTCCGATGGGCCTGGCCGGCGCGTTATAATCCTTGACCCGCCCGGAAAAAGCTCCCGCCGTCGGTTGAACGATTTTCTTCAACGTAAAATTGCCGCCGGATTGGTTCGCCCTTAACACAACGACCGTCTGCACCAAGGTTTGATAACCATCCTTGCGCAAGGAAAGGACCTGGCTTCCCTTGGAAAGACCCCCTAGATTGAATTTGCCGTCAGCGCCGGTAACAGCCTGGGAACCGCCGAGTGAAACCCTCGCATCCGGCAAGAAACGGTTCGATTCATCCAAAACTTGACCATAAAGAGAATAGCTGACCTGCTCTTGCTCGCCGGTCTCCGGCGAATCCGGAGCATTATTCCCGCGGGCCGCCTCCAAAGGATTCGAAAAAATAGAGGAAATAAAAAAAGCAGCCATCAATATCAGCCGCAACCCATTCGCCATGCTCCACCCCCGGTTATCTTTTTCTAAATTTCATTTGAACCTTGCGCTTTGAACCACCTTCCTGTTCCACTTCAATATTCAATGTTTTTTCATCGGGCTTCTCATCATCGCCGCCGGCCGGCGTGTAAGACGTCGCTCCTCCCTCGAGGTCCTTGATAAGATTCTCTTTCTCATCATCCGAGACCGTGATGCCCTCCTGCCATTTCGGTTTGTCGTCGTCTTTCATGTCTTCAGGAGGGGGAGGGGTTTCCCCGGCGCCCATGGAAAGGACCTGCCCCGCGCCCACGTTTTGTGAACCGTGCTCGTTCATGACTTCGATCAATCCTTCCAAAACAGCCACAACCATCTGTTGGTCATCGACTATTTTTTCCACAACCACGTCTTTGTCTTTTTCCTTTTGGGCCTTGTCAGCGTCTTCCTGAGCCTTGCGGGCCTCTTCCTCCGCCCGCCGCCGCTCCTCCTCGGCTTTTCTTAACTCCTCCTCGGCCCGGCGGCGCTCATCTTCCTCTTTCTTGAGCTTGGCAAGCTCGGCCTCCCGTTTTGCGCGCGCTTCCTTTTCATAAGCTTCTTTTAAATCCTTCTTGGTTTTTTCCAATCCCTGTTTCAACAGCTGGCTCTTTTTGATCTTTACCTTGATTTTCTTTTTCTTTCCGGGCGTCACGCTGACCGCGGCTTCGGTGCCGCGCACCGCGCAAACAGCGGTGTTGGAATGGATCGCCATGGACTGGCTTGATTTACCGTGCAAAAGTTTAAGCCAGGATTGCCCGCTTTCCATAAAAATGGATCGAATCCAGCGCCTGACGCCGGTCGAATCCCTGTCCTCGACTTTATCCAACGTGACCATGGAACGCTCGTTGATTTTGACCTCGGATCCATCGGTCATTAAAATCGCCACTTGGCTTTTGGGGCCGGTGCGCAGGGAATCCCCGATAAAAAGGAATTCTTTGCCCTTGAGCCCGGTGAAATTTTTCTCGCCCCCGCGCCTGAGGGCCACATCGCCCGCAAAACGGCTGATGATGCCGTATTTTTCAGCGCCGTAGACAATGGAAGACGGCGGGCACAATGCGCACAAGGCCAAAAAAACGCCGATCAGCTTGCTGTTCATTGCAACCACGCCCTTGTGATTTTCGCTTTTTTATTCTCAAGCGCCTCGAGCAAAGCGTTTAATTCCTCGGCGCTCATGCCCTCGCCCTCCATGCCCGCGCATTGATAACCGTCCAAGGCCCGGACCAGCTCGCCTGAATTGCCGGCCAATCTCTGGACAAGCTCCCAAGCCTGGGAACAAGCGTAGTTTTTGGCGCGTTTCTTCTCTTCCCTGCGCCGCCGCTCCTCAAGATTGACGGTCATCGATACGCGGTTATTTTGCATATTGTCGTCGAAAAATTCGCTGTAAGCCTGAATCATCGCCAAACGCGCTTCCTGGGAAGGCATGCCGACGAATGTTAAGCGCTGAACATCTCCCGGGGGCAAAGACACAATTTTCTTGGGAGAATCATTAGTGGCCACGCCGTTGACGTAAAGGCTGACCGCGACATTCGCCTCGGATTGCGCGCCCTGATTAACGATCGTCACCCGGAAAGGAATGGCGCCGATGGCATCCACCGGGGCGTCCGGGATAATTTCCAACGACGTCAGCGCAATGTCCCGGCTTTGGGTCGACTGTTGCTTGACGCTGAAGGAGAATGGCGAACCCGCTTCCGCGACCTTGATTCCGGCCACGTCCAAACCTTCGACCTTCCAATAATAATTTTGACCGGAAGCCAGACGCTGCCTGGGGTCCGGCGGATTGTCCGGATAAGTAAAGGTGGTTTCCGGCCCGACCGTAAAGCCTTCAAAGAGGACGTTATAGAACGAAGGATCATCATCCACGAGAATACGGTAACGGCTTGCGCCGGAGCCGGACCAGCTAAATAATAAGGGCGTGGCCACAAGATCGCGCGCGCCGTTGGGGGGAAAAAGAAGAGTGATGATGGGTGAGGAAATCGCGAACACGGCTTTTTGAACGACGGTTTGTCCGTCTAAAACCGCCGTGGCCGTCAACGTGTAGTTTCCGGGAACCGTATAGATTTGAGAAACCGGGATGCCCGCGATTTGACTGGCTGATTCTCCGACCACCGATCCCGGGGCCGCGTTGCCGGAATGCGTGAATACCTGTTTGCCGCTGGGATCAGTGACCGCATAGGAAAACTCGATCAAATTCGTGCTGGCCGCGGTGTTGTTGACTTTTTGCAGGAAACCGATGGATTCCGTTGAATTGAAATTGGTTCTGGGCGTGCCGGCGATATCCACGGCCGATGCGCTGCGGCCTTCGATAGCCGCTGAAAGCGGCGAGGCCGCAATCAACACGATTAAGAAAGCGATCCGCCCATTGCTCATCTGATAATCGCCAGTTTCTTGACGACTTTAGCGTTTTTATTATTCGTTGTATCGCGCACCTGGACCACAAAAACGTAAACGCCGGAAGCCACCCGGTCTCCGTAAAGGTTGGTCGTATCCCAGCGCGCCCTAAAAATACCCGTGCCCGAATCACGAATATCTCCGCCGCTTAATTCGCGAACCAGGTTCCCGGCAATGTCATAAATGGCGATCCTGGCCTCGATGGTCGGAATATTGGCGATAAAGCGTATGGTTGATTCGTCTTTAGCGGGGTTAGGGAAAGCAAAAACACTTTCCGTCTTGATGACTTCCCACTCCAGACTCACCCTCACGTTCTGTCCTTCGGCCACACTGACTTCCGTAGGTTCGGAAAAACTGTGCCCGTTGAATCCGACGAGCGTGTAATTGCCGGGAAGAAGATTTTTAATCTCGTATTCGGAGCTGCTGTTAACCGGCGCGCGAGCCACGACTTGCCCGCCCGCTTTAAGCTCGATATAAGGCTCTTCGCCGGATGTCTGCCCCTGGGCCAAAGCGCCGTACCTGGCTTGAAGGTGCGTGACCGCGCCTTGGGCCGATTCTTTCGCCTTCAACGCCGCAGCTACGGAAGGCGCCAGCGCCAACGGCCCGGAAATCGAGCCCAACCCATAATTAACCCCCAAATAATAATTGATCTTGGAACTGCCCGCCGGCACATCCTCCATATAAACGGTGCTGATAATGTTATTGGCGGTCCAAGTCACCTTGATCCGGTATTTTTTGCCGGCCGCCAAACCGGCCAGCCTGTAAATGCCGGTGCCCGTGGCTTCGCTGAGGGTTTTCAAAATTGTTTGGCCCGTGTCTTTGTCGATGGCCTCCACCACGATGCCGGATAACCCTTGTTGATTGGCCTGGGCCACCCATCCGGTAATGGCCGTGGGATCGCCGGGTGGAACGATGGAAGGCGTGGAAACCGAAGGAGCGGACCAATTGCCGTCGGAATCCATAGTCCACAGCACGAAATAATGCGTCACTTTTTCCGCCAAGCTGCTGAGGGTGATGGTTCGTGAAGAGCCCGGCGTGATCTGGGTAAAAGCTTGCGTCGTCTGGGCCGTTTGTGTAGACCAGACGACGCCCTGGGTATATGTCGAGTGCTGAATCTTGAAAGCGCCGTTGATAAGAAGTCCTTGAGTCCCATCGTCGCCGGGAACCGTCCACGCGAGTTGAACTTCACCGGGGGTATCCGTGGGCGTTGAAGCCGTCAAATCGCTCACCGCCGCCGGAGGCGTGGTGTCCTGAAAAATAAAGGTCGACGCTACGACAAAGAAATCCCCAAGATTAGCGGGAACCGCCGCGTCTTGAGCCGCGGCCGTCACGTAATAGGTGGCGCCATGAACAAGATTAGCTTGAAGCAGCGCCGACGCCGTCAACGTCCACGTTGACGCGCCAGAAGCCCGCGCGGTTGATTCGATCACGTCCCAGCGGTCCAAGGCAAAATCCCACCATCGCCCGTCATCAAGCCGGCGCAATTTCGAATCAACCAAAACCGGTCCGGAAGCGCCAGAACCGGAGTCGGAGGCCGTTCCCGAAATTACGGCGATGGAAGAGATGGCGGTGCCGTTGGCCGGAGCCAAAATTGAAACGGCGGGTTTAGTCGTATCAAAACCAAAAGTAACCGTGGCATAGTTGACGCTGAAAAGCCCGACCGTATCGGTCGAACGCGCCACGACGCGATAGCTGGTATTGTCCGCCCAGGGGATCGCCGTGGTATTGAGCGTCCACGAATTTTGTCCGGAAGCGTTCAGCCAGAACGAATTGATGCCGATAAAATCCGATCCCGTCCAGTATCCGTTGGAACCTAATTCTTGAATCGAAACCTGGACATTCGATATGCCCGAGTAATCGAACGCCGTGCCCGAAATCGCGGACACCGCCGAGCGATAAGTGTCGGTCGGCACGGTGACGGCTACGATCGGCCCGCTGACGTCCTTCAAAACAATAAACGCGTCGATCAACACGGCCGTGGAACCGGCCACATCCCAGGCCCGGACCGACACATAATTCGTCGGCCCGTCCAAAAGTCCGGCGAAAGCCAGCGACCAATTATTCGTGGATAATTGGACATTTAGCGGCGGCGTAGCGATATTCGTCCACGTCAACACATTGGCTGCCGCTGTCCCGGACGTGGAACTTACGCTGTACTGCAGCGTATGCAATCGCGACAGCGAGTCGTTGAAATCAACGTCAAAAATCGCGCCCGGATCGCTGTTGAAATAACCGTAGGTCTTTGGAGCGACGGTCACGTTGGCCAATGTCGCCGTGATTACCGGCGCGGTGGTATCTTTAAGGACGTAGAACGCCGCGTAAAGCGTGGTGCTGTTGCCGGCCACGTCAAAGGCCTGGACGGAAATGTAATTGGTATCTCCTTCGGCCAAAGCGTTCCAGACGGAATTAGGCAGGCTCCAATTGGTCGTAAACGGCGTGGGCAAGGAAGCCCCGGCATCGGTCCAATTCGTCAAAAACGGCCCGGCGCTTCCCGGCACGGTCGACGCGCGCACCTGAAATTTATCAAGCCCTGAACCGCCGTAGTCCTCGAAATCAATGTCATAAACGCCGTTATTGACGCTTCTCCAGGTATTGTCGCCGCTTTGATTGTCATTGATGACCGGGGCAATGGAGTCGGCCCCTCCCACCAAGGTTCGGGTGCTGCCCAAATTAAAGAATAAGGAGCCGCCGATACCCGCGCCATTGATCGCGGTCACGCGTAAATAATAATCCGAATCTCCGATTAAATTGCTCACGGTCGCGGTTGTGGCTGAAACAACGGTCGAGTTCTGGACAAGGCCGATAAAATCCGTCGATGTTGAAGCCGTGACCTGATATGTTGTCCCGGGACCGTTGCCGTTGGCGCTCCATTGAGCGGTGATGCTGCTGGAGAAAACACCCAGGAATACCGGGCCCGAGGGCGCGGCTGGGAGGGCGACGGCTGTGTAAGTGGAAGCGACCTGCACCGGCGAGCCGGTTGTGATGCCTTTTAAATTCCTCGAACGCGCCTGGAAATAATACAGATGATTGGGACTAAGCCCGGTAAATGCCGCCGACGCCGTGAACACCGATTGCGAACTTAAAATCAAACTAAAGTCGGAAATACTAGAGGCTTCAACGAAATATTCGGTGTTCGCCGGATTGTTGCTGCCGGACCATGAAAGGCTCAAGGAAGAAACATTGACGGCCGTCATCGGGCTGGCCAAAGAGCCCGGTGGATCAGCCAACGTGACTCCTGTGGCTACGTTCGACAGCGCGCTTAAATTGGGCCGCGAATCACGGGTCCAGAGCGCCGTATAATAACTGGTGTTCGGCACAAGGTTGGCGTCGCTGACAACATGACCGACCGCTGATCCGGGCGGCACGCCGAAGGTGCTGATATTGACCTGGGCGGCAGCCGACGACCAGGCAAACGAAAAACTGGAATATTGAATTTGATACCCGCCGACCAGCGTATCGCTCATGCCGTCATCGCCCGGCGCGCTCCACTCAAATCGAAGCTGGCCCGTGGCCGACGGCGTCAAGGCTGAAAAATTGCTGACGGCGGCCGGCGCGATCAGGTCAACGGCCGTTGTGGTGCTGACCACCGCGCATCCCGTCGTGGTACCGGGGTCATCCACATTCCTCGCCTGCACGCAAACATAATAAGTCGTTCCCTGGCTCAGCGCCGTAATCGCCGTGCTTAGAGTGACGAAATTTTCAGCAAATGGAACGGGTTCCGCGAAAGGAATCATGCCGATTTCCGTTGAAACCCTGACCCGATACGGCGTGTAAGACGGGTTGCCCGCCGCCTGCCAAGTGAGGACAAAACTCGATCTCACGACATTGGAAAAAACAAAGTTATCCGGCGTCGCGGCATAGGTGTAACTTGACGCCAAATTGGCAAAAGCGGTCGCCGTATTATTGGAATTGACGGCTTTGACGCGCATAAAGTACTGGGTGTTGGTGGACAAACTAACGATGGAAGCGAACGTGCTCAACGTCACGCTCGACGCGGCCAGGGGGGAAAAGCCCGAATCCGTTGATACCTCGAATACATAAGCCGTATAACTCGGATTGCCGTTGGCGCCCCAAGCCGGCGCAAGCGTCGTCGTGCCGCGCGCTGAAAGATAGGGATTGGCCGGCAGGCCGGCCAGCGTGGACGTCGACCCCAAACTTAAATAGCCGGTTTTAACGCCGCCATGATTAACGGCCCGCACCTGAAGCTGATAGGTGGTATTGGACAACAAAGAGTTGAATGTCGGAACAGCAGCGGTTAGGCTCGTGATCTTGGTTGTAAAACCGTCGGATGAAGCCTCAGCCTCAAACAGCGTGCCCGGGGGATTAGCGCCTGCGTCCCAATTGATCGTGATCGAGGAAACAGCCACCATGGTAAACGTGGAAACCGCGCCGACCGGCCCAACGGCCAAGGTCACCGTGGAGCCGGATGGGCTGATGTAATTGCTGACATTGCCGACGCCCGGATTATTCGCGCGCACCTGGAAGTACCAGGTCGTATTGGGCGTGATGCTGAAGAACGTAGCCGAGGTCAATAGCGTGGTGCTGGTTATTTTGGCCGGAGAAAAGCCCGAATAAGAAGAAATATCGGCGTCGTAAAGCGTATCCGGGCCGTTGCCGTTGGAATTCCAGGACACGCCGATGGAAGAAACAACAACGCTGTTAAAAATGGGTGTCGCAGGCGGATTGATGCGGGTGACGGTTGAGCCGAGGCTGACGAAAAGCGTCTCCACCGGAGTGACAGCGTAATTTCTAGCCTTGACCCTGGCGTAGTATGTGGTGTTGGCAAGCAAGTTTCTAAACCCCGTTGACGTCGCGATAAACCAGGAAGAAAAGGCGTCGCCCGCCCCATCAAAAGCCGGGGACGTTGATAGCTGGGCACTGAATTCGGTGTCAGCTGCGTTGTTATTTAAACTCCAAGAAATCGTCATACTCGACTCTGAAACATAAAAATAATTCGTGGCGCTGGGCAGATTAGCCAACGTGACCGTTGAGCCGATGAACGTGAACGTCGAGCCGACGTTTTGATAATTGATGGCCCTGACTTGGAAAAAATAAGTGGTGTTGCCGAAGAGAGGGGGGTTGACCGTCCGGAATGTATCCGTGGTTTGGAATCCCCAAAAGCCGCCGAAGCCCGGATCATTGGAAACCTGCAGCTCAAATTCCGTGCCGCCCGGATTGGAATTAGCGTCCCACTGGGCGGTGACCGAGCTGGCGCCGACAAAAGTGAATGTCGAGGCTAAGGAAACGGGTGGATTGGCCAAAGTCACGGTCGAGCAAAGGTTTTCAAAAATTGAATTCACACCGTTGTGATTAACGGCCCGGGCCATGCCGAAATACGTTGTGTTCGCAATAAGCCCCACCGGCAAGAAAAATGTATTGATCGTGGTCGTCGCCAAATTGCCTGAAAATCCGTTGTCGCCGCTGGGGTTGCCCGAACAACCCGATGTTCCGGGAAAGGCGCCGCTGGAAATAGCCGCATAATAGATCGTTCCGGGAAAATTCCCGGCATTCTGCCAATTGGCCTGAACGCTCGATGCAAACACGTTCGTAAACGCGGAGACGATGGGTTTGGCCGCCAACGTCGAAGTCGAACCGATCGTTAAAAAGCTCGTATTTTTATCGGCATGATTTTTGGCCCGGACTTGAATCTGGTAAGTCGTGTTGGCTTGCAGCGCGCTAAAGGCGGCGGGCAAAACCGTGGTCATGCTGGTCATGATGGTCGCAAAACCATCGGAAGATGCCTGGACCTCGTAACGGGTATCCGAAGGATTGCCGCTGGCGAGCCAGTCGGCTGTAATAGCGCTGCTTGATATGGAGGGAAAGGCCGTTGCCGCGGCCAGCGGCGCAACCGCCAAAGTTACCGTTGACCCCGAAGGGTTAATGTAATTGCTCACGGCCCCGAGACTTGGATTATTGGAGCGCACCTGGAAATACCAGGTCGTGTTGGGCGTGATGGTAAAGAACGTGGCCGAGGTCAAGAGCGTGGTGCTGGTGATTTTTGCGGGGCTGAAACTGGAATAGGAAGAGATATCCGCGTCATAAAATGTGTCCGGGCCGTTGCCGTTGGGATTCCAGGACACGCCGATCGAGCTGACAACAACGGCGTTGAATTGAGCGGCGGCGGGAGGGTTGATTTTCGTCACTGTAGAAATCGTGACATAAGAGGATTCGATGGGAATCGCCGATAAATTTCTTGACCGAAGGCCAAGGTAATACGTCGTATTGGCCGACAAACCGGTGATGCCGCTGGATGTGCCCACGGTCCAGGCGGTGAAAAGATCGCCGGCGCCGTCAACGCCCGCCGCGGTTGAAATGCGCGCGCGGAACTCGGTGTTCGGCGGATTGCTATTTAAGTTCCAGGAAAACGTAACCGAAGATTCGGAAACGAAATCAAAAACCAAGGACGAAGGAAGTCCGGAAAGAGTGATCGTCGATAAAGGAACGGTTACGGGAGAATAGAATCCCGCCCAGTTGCGTGAATTCGGCCTGATGTAATAGGTGGTGTTTGGGTTTAATCCCGCGGTGATGGTCAATGTCGTCGCCAGGCCATCAGACGTCGCGGAGGACACAATCGTGCCGTCCGTAAAATTCGTCGATGAAGCCTCGAGCAAAAATCCGGTGGATCCTCCCGTCGGTATCCCCCATGCTGCGGAGACGCTTGACACATAAATAGCCGTTACCTGAGGGCTGGGCGGTTCCAAGGCATTGGTTGACCTTGGAGCGATGGTTACGGTCGTCACTTTTTGGTTCCAGTTATAACTTCCGGCTTTAAGATAATAGGTCGTGTTGGGATCAAGACTGATAATGGCCAATGAAGTCGCCAGCGTGTTGATTGTCGTTGAAGAAAAGATCGTTCCGGTGCCGCTAAAATTAGTGGAAGAGCCCTCAATCAGAAATCCCGTTGAGCCTCCGGTCGGCGTGCTGAAATTAACGGTAATCGACGTTGAGCCCCACCCGCTGGCGTCAGCTCCAGCCGGCGGATTCGCCAGCGTTGCAGTGGCGGCCACGGCTGAAAATTGATCCAGGTTATTCCAATTGATGCCCGCGACTTGAAAGTAATAAGTCGTGTTCGCGTTCAAACCATTGACGCTTAGGGTGGTTGCGGCACCGTTCGTCGTGGCGGATGAATAAAGCGCCCCATCCGTAAAATTCGTGGAGGAGGCTTCCAAACGAAAACCAATGGCCGTGCCCGAAGGCAAAGTCCAGGAAACATCCATGCTGGAAGTTGACGGATTGAACACAAAAGAGCCTGGGGAGGCCGTGCGCGTGGCCGTTGAGCCGATATTCACAAACGCTGAATGCGAAACGCCGTCGCGGGCCAAAGTTCTGGCGTCAAAAAAGTAGGTAGTATTGGGCGTCAAGCCGGCGAAAAAGGCCGATAAGGATGCCGTGCTGATGTTTTGATTTCCCAGAAGGCCGTTGGCGCTAGGCGACGATTGGGAAGACAAAATCACGTTATACGTGCTATCCGGAGCGTTTCCGGCTGAAAGAAAATCCACGTTGAGGCTGAACGGTCCCGGCGAAGAGAAAGGAACCGAAGCCATGGCCGGAGATTTGGCCAATGTTTGCGTCGAACCAAGGCTGACGTAGGAAGAATCCACGCCGTTGTGGCCGATGGCCTTGACCTGCACATAATGCGTGGCATTGGCGTAAAGCCCAGTGAAGATATAAGAAGCGCTTAGGGTGACCGTGCTTTGATTGGCGGAAAGGCCGTTCGTGCTGGGCGACGGTTCCGAGGACAAAATCGCCTGGTAGAACGTGCCCGAAGAATTGTTGTTGGCCGACCAATTAGCCTGGATGCTGGAAGTAAAAACTTGGGTAAAAGCCGCGGCAACAGGCTCAGTGGCCATGGTAACGACCGTAACGCCGGAGGACGTGACCACGCCGCCCGCGTTCACCGCGGCGATATAGCGAAAGTACGTGGCATTGGCCATCAAACCGCTATCTACGCTTGTGGGGCCCTGCATCGAACCGGACCCGCCCGATGCCGTCAATGTGAGCGTTCCGGCGATCAAGGAAAAGGACCCCGCCGGATTTGTCGAACCATACAGCCTGAAACCGAACTCATTGGTCGAATTATCCCGCCAAGTCCAATTGATCGAATTAGATGTCACGGTTGCGCTGCCAAGCTCAAGCGGCGCCTGGACCTTGCTTAAAGAATTTCCACCCATCGGAACAGCCAGCCCCGTATTCGTCCAATGGGCGATTTTAAGATCAGAAACGGTATTGCTGTAGTAAGAAATATGCACGGCGCTGACGCTGTCGATGGCGACGCAGGAACGCAAGCCAACGTCATTATTTGAGTCTAGGGTTCCCGTGGACCAGGAAACGCCGCTAAACGATGCGAATTTTAAATCCGCATTGCTGTTGTCATAGTAAGAAACGCTTGGATTTCCCGACCCATCCAGAGCAATTGAAGGGTAGGCGCCGACATAACCATCGGCATCAATCGTCGAGGTCGACCAAACTGCTCCGTTATATTGAGCGTATTTTAAATAGCCATTGGAGATGACATGGGTATACGCCACATGCAAATTTCCGCTCCCGTCTATCGCGATTGAAGGAGAATAAAAAGCGGACCCGCCCGTATCAATCGTCGAGGTCGACCAGGATGTTCCGTTGAACTTAGCGAATTTAAGATCGGTGCTTGGCCCGGCCGGATAAACGATGTGGGCATTAGCGGCGCCGTCGAGAGCAAGCGAGGGGCGCTCGGTAATGCCTCCCGACCAAGTATCGACGGTTATCGTGCTCCAAACAACCCCGGTCCACCGGGCATATTTAAGCGCGCTGTTGCTGAGATCAAAATAAGCGATGTGGGGGTTGCCCATTCCGTCGATTGCGATAGAAGTCTGATGCCCCGCTAAACCTGAAGAGTCAACCGTCTGCACCGACCATGAACCGTCGAATTTGGCGTATTTCAAATCTGAATTCGTCGCATTAAAGTAAGAGATATGCGGGTTGGCACGCATATCAACGGCGATTGAAGGAGACTCGCCAACGTCCGCGGAAGAATCAACCGTAACCGGACTACCCCACGTTGCTCCCGTACGCTTGATATAGAGAAGATCGGTATTGCCGACATCCCGGTAAGCCACATGAAGGTTGTTATCCCTATCGATAGCCATGGATGTCCACTCGCCGACCGCCGAAGAAGTCCCGTCCGCAACCTCGAAAGAAAAAAGCGAGTTGAAAGCCGCGGCCGTGGATGATTGCGCCGACCAGTTATTCGCTTCGTCCTTCGTCCAAATGCGGAAATAATAGAGAGAAGTCGCCGGAAGCAAAAATGTCTCGGAAACGGTGGCTCCGGGCGTCATGCCGGAAGTGGAAATGACGATTTGAGCGTTGGCCGTGCTCCAGCCCACGGCTGGGAAAGCGGTATCCGTGGCATACTGAATTCGGTATTCACTGCCTATAGACAAAGCGCCGGCGCCGCCGTCATCGCCGGGCGCGGGCCACCTTAAGGTAATTTTATTAGGCGTTCCGCTTTGCACGGCGGAAAGATTATTGATGGTTGCCGGCGGCGTCAAATCAACTGTTAACGTCGACACATCAACGTCGAAAGCCGTTGTTATACCCGAATGATTCCTGCCCCAAACGCGAAAATAATACGTCGTTTCCTGGGCCAAACCGTAAACACTCGTTCCCGTAGCCACGTGCAAATTCCATCCGGTCTGAGAGCTGACGGCTATGGTGAACGCATTACTTGTCGAATATTGAATTTGGAACCTCGTCGATGACGGATTATTATTCAACGCCCAAGAAATCACGGCGGAATTATTGCCGACGCCTAAAACAATGGTGCCTGTCGGCGGATTAGCCAACGTGGCCGTCGAGCCCAAGGCGCCGAAGGGCGAATCGTCCATGTCCAGATAACTGGCCAATACCCCCGCGAAGTAAGTAGTGTTGGGCGTCAATGTTCCGGTGGATGCCGTGAGATCGGGAGTAAACGAACTAAAAACAACGCCCGTGAAATCAGCGGCCGTTGACACAAGAAAGACATAAACAAAACCGCCGGGATTAGCCGGCGACGGATGCGTCCACTGAGCGGAAATCGACTCCGTGCTCAACGGTAAATACGCGGCGCCGGTCGGCGAGGAAACGAGCTTGGAAAAGAAACCGCTTTCAGCGGTAAAAATCCCGCCTGAAAATTGCTGAACGCCTATCTGACCCAAACCGCCATAAACGCTGTAACTTCCGGCCGCGGCCTTGACCGAACCGGAAAGCCCGTGCGTATCATCGATAACCTTGGTCGCTCCTGAAGATTTAGTTCCGGCCGCATATAAAGGAGAAGAAAACAGGGTAAGCGCGCCGACGGCCAACGGCCACGCGGCCATTATAAGCGTCAGCGAGTAATTTCGCCCTCTCTTGCTCACTTTAATTTACCCGTCGATCTCCTTTTTCTTAATACCAAAATAAACGCTTAAGGCAAAAATTCGATGGTCATGCCGTCGGCATCAACAGCGCCGGCTCCAGCGCATGCTCCACCGCACTGACCGGTTACCTTAATGTTGATTGCCGAAGAATCCACCTCGGATGCCGATGCATTGGCAGCGCCGACGCTTGGGGACAAAGAGGTAGCCAAAGATGTGGCTATATACTGCTGCGCGCTGGAAGCTGTTCTGACAACCACGGCTTCGACAACCCATATACCCACAGCCGAGCTGTTGGGCACAGAAATCTGCCTGATCACAGAAGAGCCGAAATAAAGCCTGATCTCCCTGGTATGGGAACCGTCCGTTGATGTGTAATCTCCCCACGCTTTGATTCTGACTGCGCGGCCGTCCATATTCAATGAATTGGCCGGGAGCGAATACGTCTGTAGATCGGTCTCTACCGTGCTTGCCGGCGTGCCTTGGGAAGTAAATGCCCTATAAATAACCCCGGAGAGATCAGCTAATCCCGTGCCTACTCCCATTTGGGCTTTAACCGGACCGTCGAATCTGGTCGCGCCCAGAACATGCAATTTGCTGGCCGGTAAATTTGTTCCCACGCCCACATTGCCGCCGGACATGGCCAGAATCGCGCTGCTGGAGACCTGTAAGCCGATATTTTCAGGGTTGCCGCCAACCGTAATGAAACTCGCGCTGCTGGCCTGAACCAAACCGTTGACATCCAATGCGACTCCGACAGCCGGCGCGAGACCAACACCGACATTACCGACAGCATTCACTATTAGACCGGTCGTTGTCTGCGAACCGCGAAGCTGCACGGTTCCATGAACGTCAAGTCTTGACACGGGTCCAGACGTGCCGATGCCGACATTGCCTATGGAGTTCACGCGCATCACTTCATCGGACCCGGCAGGACCTGTGCTAATGATGAGCGGTGCTACGCTCGTCCTTCCGGTGATGTGAAGCTTAGCCTGGGGCGATAGGGTCCCGACGCCGACATTGTTTTGAACGCCGACAATCAACCCCAGCGCATTGGCATCCGCCGATGTCGAAACGTGCAATACATTGCCGCCTCCCTGACGAATTTCCAATTTAGCGCCAGGGTTAACGACACCGATGCCGATATTGCCGGGGCCCATAAATCGGGCGATGTCGCCGCCGCCAGTGTTCGAAAATATGAAGGCAGGAGCGCTAACGGTATTCGCGGTGAATGAAGCAATCCCAACCACATGAAGATCGGCATCCGGCGAGGTCGTGCCGATGCCCATCTTGCCGTTGCGAAGAACCGTAAGGGTGGTGGCCATAACCTGGAAAACGGGAGATGTATCGGCAATCCCGGAACCCAGGACAGAGAGCGCCCCGTCGACCGTTCCCGACGCCACATAGAACGTCGAAGAGGCTTGCAGCGTGTTACGGTTCTGGATATAAGAAGTGGAGCCGCCATTGAGATTGGCGGCGGTGACGTTGGTTAAATTGGAACCGTCGCCAAAAAAACCGCCGTTGGCGGTAATGCTGGAGGTGGCCAGGATGCCTCCGTTCACATCGAGTTTGCGAATGGGCGCAATCATTCCGATGCCCACATTACCGGATGTTCTGGCCAACAGCGTCTGCCCGTCCACGGAGGCCGAAGAAACGTAAAAGGTGGAACCGGCTTGAAGAAAATTTTGATTCAAAATAGAGTCAATCCCTAAATTGACCCATTGGGGGGAAGACCCGCTTGATCGTAAATAAGTTCCTGCGCTTCCGATCGACAAAGTCCCGATGGAACCAACGCCGCTGAAGAATGGCAGTGATCCTTGGGAAACCCCCGAAGCATCAACGCCCAAACCGCCCCAACGAGTGGCGAGAATATTGGAAATTCCAGCCGCGGTCGTGGATTGGACAGCGTAAGCGGAAGTTGTGGCATGAATGGCATAAACGGAACTGGTCAATTTTTCCCTGGGCGCCAAGGCGGTCAAGCCGCCGCCGACAGCCCCGACATTGACCCTCAAGAACCAATTACCAGTGTCCAAATTAACGCCGGCAGGCAAAGTAAACGTGCTGTGAAACAAACCGTTTTGGACATCCACTGTTTGCACGGAACCGTTCTGGCAAGTCCCGGCTGTCAGATCGTCACAAAAATCAACACGAACGTCCCTGGGCCCGCCGACGGGTTGTCCGTTCTCTTTTAAGCGACCCTGATAGGTCATTAAGTCGGGGGCCACGGCCCACGCGATTCCGCAGATAAGATTCACAACGACAATGCTCAACATCATGATTTTGATCAGGTGTCGCATTTTTGCCTCCTGGATTTGTTCGGATAAGCCATTGTATGGCTTGCTATTTATGAGATTGCCGCGCCCTCGCTTTGAGCGAGGGCGCGCAATGACTAAAAATCGTCTTTTCGACATTAAAATTTGTAACTCATGGTAAATCGCTGGGCATAACCCAGGTCGCCGAAGGGAACGAAGGCGTAATCAGCACTGAAGAAGTTCATCACCTTGAACCCGAACCCGCCGGTCACGCCTTGCTTGAATGAAAAACCGGCAAAGGAATTTTCTTCGCCGGAACTCGAACGATTGCTGTGCAAGTACCCGCCGCGAATGCCGAAGACGCCCAGGAACCAATATTCCGTGCCCAGGCTGATATCGGTCCGGCCGCGGGGGCTGACGCTTAATTCCATAACCTGATTGACCAAACCGCGATAAGCGATCCCGAAATGATAGGAGAGGGGGAGGGGGAACGCCTCGCGGCCGAGGTGAAGTTGGGGGCCGAGATTGCGAACCGCGAAACCCGCTGAAAAAGGCTGGCGGAAAGCCTTGAATTTAACCTGGGCGCCGGCATCAAGGCCGAAGCTATGCCCTTGGGCCGAAGCGATTCTCTGCTGAACGATTTTGCTGGTCAAGCCCAAAGCAATGGGACCGTCGCCCATGCGGCGGGCCAACGAAAGCCCGAAAGCATGATCCTCGGCACGGAAATAGCCGTCCGGCTTTTCCGATTCAGTCGTACGCCGCTCCAAATCCTCCACCTCGAGCCCGGTGAGGGAGAGACCCCAACTGATTCGATCGGGATGAAAGCTGGCCAAAGCCATTTGATTGATTTCAATGCCTTGGAACCAGGCTGAACGTGAGGCCTGCAACTCGCGCCAAGAACTTTTATGACTTTGCGCCTGAGCTAAACCGGCGGGATTAAAATAGGCGCTGGAAGCATCATCAGCCAACGCCACGAATGAATTGCCCAAAGCCTGAGCGCGGCTGCCGAAACTGATGGTTAGGAAAGGGGCGGCGGTTGTGCCAGGGCCTTTAGCGAGTAGGGGGGATACGGCTAATGCCAGATACCCCACCAAAAGTCTCCCTACCCAGGCTCGTTTCATTCAGCACTCTCCCCCAAACTACTGCTCTAAGGTTAACCACCCAGGCTCCTTACAGCAATGAGAGTTTAGTCACAATTAAGGGGGCACAAAGAATGTTAAATATAAAGACGTGACCCTATAAATAGACTAAAAAAAGCTGCTCTCATCCTCTTTAGGTACTGGTTTCTCTGGTTCTAAGGCAGGTATTGTTTCTTGTGAAACATTGGATTCATCCACCGAAGAGCCGGATTCCGGCCCAAATCCAGGCAAATTCATTGCTTCTTCCGACTTTTTGTTTTTAGCGGCTGCCACGTTTTTTCTGCCGGCGCTTTTGGACTTTTTCTTGGGAATAGCGGCCTTCGCCTGAACAGGCTTTGATTCTTCAAAAATCGGCTTTGGCTCCTCCGGAACCAAGGATTCCGGGCCGGATTCCGGAACTGCAGCCGCCGGAGGTTCGGCTAAATTATGCGCGCTATGCGTTGCCTGAGCCTCAGGGACGGGCTGCTCAAACGTGGCCATCTGAGAATGTTCTTGCGGCGCCCCTAGAAAAGACCGATAAAGCCAAAAAACCCCGCCGGTTGCCAAAACAACCAGTCCGGCGGCCAGGGCCCATTCTTTAGGGTTGCTGAGCCATCGCTGGAGAGGCCCTGATTCCGCCGCTTCCGGTTGAACGATTGGAGAGCCAACTTGTTGAGCGGCGCCGGCCGTTTTTTGCTCAAGGCCTTGGACCGTCTTCATCTGGGCGGATAAAACCTTTTGAAATTTTTGAAGCTGATCGCTCTGAATCCTCAAACTTTCCTCAAATCTTTTGACACGCTGCTCGATCTGCGGATCAGGGGCGGGGGTTTGGGCGGCGACTTTAACTTGGCCCTCCATTTCCGTCATTCGGGCTCCGTAAGCATCCTGGGCTTGGCGCAGCTTCTCAAGTTCGCTGTGCAACTCCTCCTGTAATGAACGAAAAGACTCATGCGCGCTTTGGAAAGCGGCCGCGTGTTCCGGACTTTCCTTGGAGGCCTCAACGCCTGCCTGAGGCTGCTGCATCGCGCTCATAGCCGCTTCAATTTTTTCCTGGCGGCGGCGCAACGCCTCCGAATACTCGGCCCATTCTTTCTGAAAAGCACCAAAGGCCAGGTCGATCCTGGCTACGGCCGGAGGCAACGCCGTTTCAAACCCGCTTAGACGCCCTTCCAAGCGATTCAACGTCGAGTGCAATTGCTCGAGTTGGCCGCTCTGAGCAGCCGCATCCGAAGACAGCTTGGTCATGGTCTCCCGCCACTCGTTGGAAAGACGGTCGAACAGCTCATCGAAACGCTGCACGCGATCCTTCAACTGGCTCTCCAATTCCGCCTGTTTGTCGAAAATCCTCTGCGTCCAGCTTTCAAGATCATTGAGCCGGCCGACCAGCAATTCGGTCTTCGGGGATTCCGAGGCCGGTATCGCAGCGCCCTCGTTCGTATTTTCAGCGGGCTTGCGGAAATCGGGGATCTCCCGCGCTCGGTGCCAATCAGCGGCGTCGATGCCGCTGGTGTTTTCCGGACAAACGAGAATGCTGTTGTTGAACCAAGATTGGCCCATGATTTCAGCCGGCGTCATTGGACCCACGACCTCGCCGGCGTAATAGACCCTGTAGCGCATCATCACAAGCTTGGCCGCAAATCGTCTAAAATTCAAGTAGGGAATGACAAACTTTACTGGGCGCTGATGAACAGGCAAGTGAACCGGCTCTTGCTGCTCATAGCGGCTGTTCACGCGCTTGCCGCCTTTTGCTTCTTCGGCTACTATCCCTTCGGCTTCTTCCACGATGACGCCATTTACTGGACAGGCGCGGTTTCCTTAAGCCACGGCTCCTACCGGATGATCAGCGACGCGCATGCGCCGCTCTTGGTGAATTACCCCATCGGCTATCCTTTATTAATTGCGCCCCTGGCCATGTTCTGCGATCAGTGCCCTTGGCTGGCCCAAATTGTTTCCGTTCTCTTAAGCAGCCTAGGCGTTTATTTGTCCGGCCGCTTGGCCGCTTTTTTGATTCCGGGACGATGGTCGCTGGCTCCGGCTCTATGGCTGGCGATTCATCCTTTTATGCTTCGCTACGCTTCAACGGCACTGGCTGATCCCGCGTATCAAACAATGACGTTGGCCGTCTTGCTCATCTTGGCCGAAAAATCAAAAAAGAAAAACGCCGTGGTTCGGCCTGCGGCCGGGTTAGGTGCCCTTTTGGGCGTCACTATTTTGTTGCGCAATATCGGCTTGGCCATGGTCATGGCCGCTGTCGCCGATTTTTTATGGAAGCGAGGCAAGCGCTCCGCCGTCGCATTGGGGTTAGTTGCTCTGGCTGTCTGCGGGCCTTGGTTTCTGTGGGTTCGCGCTAATAATCCCAGCATGAGCACATATTGGGATTTTTGGCAAAGTTCCGGGCTTAATCCAAGTAATTTAATCGAACATGCATTGACCCTGGCCAAAACTTATTCTCAACAAATCACTTTGCTCGTCCTGCTTCCCGTGGCCCCCCTTGATCCAACCTTGCTGAACCGGTTTCTTTGGGGCGGCCTAGCCAGCGCGGCCGTCATGGCCGTTTTGATCTGGTCGCTATGGAAACGACTGGCCGGCGAGCTTCGCGCTTTGTCGTTTTATGTGATTTTCTATGCCGCTATTCTCTTAATATGGTCGCGCCAGGATATCCGCTACCTTTACCCCTTAATAGCGCCCGCGGGTTTGCTGATGTTCGTCCAACTCGGCATTTGGGCTGAAAATTCCAAGTTCAAATTTTTTCGGATCGCGCGAGCGGCGATTGTCCTGCTGTTGGCTTTGACCGCATTCGGCGCCATTCGCCAGAGCCTGGAACCGGCTGCGCAGCGCCCGTCCATCCCTTTGCAAACATTTCATTGGATGAAAAATAATCTTCCCGGCGATTCGGTCGTGGCCAGCGCCTCGGTTTCAACGGTTTATTTCTACGCCCAAAAAAAAGGCCTTGAATTTCCTCGCATCAGAGAAAGCGCGGATTTGCTCAAGCAACTTAGAAAAAACGGCGCGCGATTCGCCCTGATCGAAGGCGATTTGCTGCTCTTTAATCCACCAGACGCGCCCAGGGACATCACCAATTGGACGCCCTTCGCCATGCTGGCTATCGGGCAAGACCCGTCCAGCCGCCTCCTTTATCGCAATGAAAACGAAAATACCTGGATTTTCCGGCTGTTTCACCCTGAAAAATAGCCTCTTGCAATCAGCCGCAAATATGTCATAATCAGATTGAAGTTGAAGATAGTTGTGTGTTCCTCAAAAGACCTTACTGGACGAAAGTACATTCCGCACCAGAAGTCCCATGCAGGTTCCGTAACTTGTGCAGTTCCTGGTTTGATCCGGGTTGCCATTAATAATCTTCAACATACACAATACTAGAAGGAGTCTAAGAAGAAAATGGGAAAAAGACTGTATGTTGGAAGCCTTCCGTTCGAAACGACGGAAGATGAGCTTCATTCACTGTTCAACGCTGTCGGCACCGTGGAAAGCGCGAAGCTGATCACGGACCGCTACACCGGCCGATCCAAAGGGTTCGGCTTCGTGGAAATGGCGGACGATACCGGAGCGCAACAGGCCATCCAAAAAATGAATGGCAGCCAGGTGGGCAGCCGCAAAATCGTCGTTAGCGAAGCCCGCCCCCTCGAGCAGCGCAGCCCCAACGGCAACTCCCGTGGCGGAGACCGCGGCGGCTACGGCTCGCGGCGCTATTAATTAACCCGTCTCGCATCCTTAAAGGATGCGGGGGAGACTTTAAACCCCTCGCCGTAAAACGGCGGGGGGTTTTCTCTTTTTAAAAAGGACTTTCTTACCAAATCAAAATAGGACTTTAGGGTATTGACACGCTTTATATTTTGTTAAATAGCCCCATTGCGCGGTTGGGAGAAACGACTCTCCGGCCGGTTCGAACCCGGCTGGAAGTTCAAAAAGCACAACGTGTTGGAAATAAAGGAGATCATCCTGGCGGTTCCAATTCATGCTGCATCCATCGGCAAACACTCCGGCGACCATGATCATCATTATTCATACATCGGTCGTTCAATTGCTTCCCAAACCCGTATAACCGCCGCGCTTTAAAAAACGCGGAAGGTTGGCCGTCGCCGCCCTCGGCGACATTGGAGGAGTGTATGCGAAAAACAATCCTGTTCGCGGCCGTTGTGTTTGCGGCCTGCATCCTCGCCGGCGCCCAAGCCATAGCCGACACCTCGGAATCCCAAGCTCTGGCAAAAGTCCCCAAACAGAAAATCGTGGTCTTCGATGATCCGCGCCTCACCTGGGAACAGAAAGAAGAAATGATCCGGCAGGCGGGGGGAGAACCCGTGCGCCGGTTAGTTTCGATCAACGCCGTTGTCGGCTACTTCCCCCGAGGGATGGCTCTTAATCTCGATGATCAACCGCAAATCAGTTTGGTTGCGGATGATGATTACGCCCAAATGATCGTCGGCGAAGCAGCGCCGCTATTCGCGCCTGCGGTTCCACCCAAGGCCCAGCAAACGCCCTGGGGCGTTGAGCGCATCGGCTCATCTTACGCCTGGCGCCAGGCCCAAGGCCGCGGCGTTAAAGTCTGCATTATTGATTCGGGCGTGGACGTCACCCATCCTGATTTGGCCGGAAACGTGATGGGCGGCGCAAATTTTGCGGAATCCACGGGCACGCCGACCACCAATATTGAAGACGAATTAGGCCACGGCACACATGTCAACGGCATCATCGCGGCCATGGACAATGCCACAGGCTTGGTGGGCGTGGCTCCTCATGCCACGCTTTATCAAAGCAAAGTCTTCGGCTCCTCAGGCTACACGTCCTGGTCGACAATAATGGCCGGCATCGAATATTGCGCCTCGATCGGAGCGCAAGTGATCAATATGAGTCTGGGCGGATCAAGGAACAATGCCGCGCTTCATCTGGCGGTTCAAAAAGCGCATCAGCAGGGCATTGTGATCGTGGCGGCCGCGGGCAATGATTACGGCCGTCCCGTCGCTTTTCCCGGCGCTTACCCTGAAGTCGTCGGCGTCTCGGCCAGCAATATCAACAACGCCTTGGCCGGCTTCTCAAGCAAAGGCCCGGAAGTTGATCTGATCGCTCCGGGAGACGACATTCTATCGACTTATAAAGGCGGCCAATACCGGGAAATGTCCGGCACGTCCATGGCCAGCCCTCATGTCGCCGGAGTGGCGGCGTTAATCCTATCGCGCAACAACACGCTCTCCAACGTCCAAGTCCAACAAATCATGGAGCGCACGGCCATGACTTTAGGGCTGGCTCCGGAAGCTCAAGGGCGAGGCTTGGTCAATGCGCGCGCCGCGGTCGTCGAAGCCTCGATGTCGGCTCACGACCGTTTGATGGCCGATACCCCCTCCGGCACTGCGACCATGCCGTCGGTTCAAGGACCTATCCGCATTCGCGTGCCGACCACCCTCAGCGGAATCCCCAGGCGGCCGGCCAACCCTCAACAAGGGCTTCAGCAAGTCAGAACTATTTTCGGAAACTGAGTAGTACGGATCCTGAGACCGATTCCCCGCGCCTTTGCACAAAGGCGCGGGGAATTTTGGATTTACCCTAGTGGACGCAGCGACAATTTCGCATACAGTTTGCAAGCCGAGATTGGGTCAGATGCGAGGCGCACCGCAAGGAGCTTGCCTGAAAGGCAAGTGACTGAGGATGCAACGACGCAGATGGCCCGATATCGGCTTGCCCCGGAGGGGCTGGGCGATTTCGGGCTGCGCCATTGCCGAATTTTTCTTACGTACCTTTCAGGTACGCCGCAAAAAATTCGGCTTCGGCTCGCTCCAAAATCGCCCAGCAAACTGTATGCGAAATTGTCGCTGCGTCCACTGGCACGGGCCAAAACCTGCTGATATGCTTATATGTAGCATTGGAAATATAAAGGAAGCGAATGGAAACTCTTTTATTGTGGACGGTGGCGCTGATCGCGGCGGCGATCGTTATCGCCATAACGCTGCTGGGCGTTTCCACCGTCGCCAGGCGCTATCGGCAACAGCGTTTTGAGCGCCAAAAAAAAGCTTGCGAACGGCTGCTGGCCGGGATGCTTTCTGAAACCTCGCAACGAACGACGGCCGCCATCCTGGAGCTGAAAAACTCGTTCCCCCAAGAAACAATCGAACAAATCCTCAATAAATATTTGCTTGAGCGCGGCTCTTCCGACAAATCCCTCGCGGAAATTTATGAAGCCACCGGAATCCTGGATCGATACATTCGCCAATTTCAAGAGGGTGAGCGCTGGACGGATCGAGCCTTAGCCGCTCAAAAATTAGGGGAAATGGGTCACCCTAATGCGGTCATACCGCTGATTACGGCCATCAGCAACCCGGCGGAAGAAGACGCGGTCAAGAACGAAGCCATGTTCTCCCTGGGGCGAATCCGGGACCCGCGCGCCATTCCCTACCTCATCCAAGGCCTGAGCTCCAACAACCCGACGGCGGCGCAACCCATTGCCAACGCGCTGTTAAGCTACGGCGAAGATGCCGTCGCCGGCTTATGCGAATGTCTCAATAAATCGACGGACGAAAACCAGCGTTTCTGGTCCGCGCGGGCATTAGGTTTAATCGGCTCCGCCGCCGCCGTTCCGATGCTGGCCATCGCTCTTCGCGATCATAGCGACAGAGTCCGCGAAGCGGCGGCCGGGGCGCTGGGCAACGTCAAAGCCGTCCTAGCGGTTGCCGATTTGCGCATCGCGCTGCTGCGCGATCCGGTTCTGCGGGTGCGCGAACGCGCCGCGGAAGCCTTGGGTTTGATTGCCGATGAGTCCGCTATTTCCGCCTTGGGTCAAGCGCTGATCGAGCTTGATGAAACCACCAAACACCGCGCCATGGAAGCCCTCGCCGCCATGGGCCCGAACGCCGCCCCCATTTTTTTTGAAACCCTGGAACGCGGCGACGCGCACAGCCGGGCGCTGGCCGCCTCCGGCCTTGAAAAAATTCAAGCGGCGGCGGCTCTGATCGAAAGCTTAAGCAACGAAACAATCCGCGCGCGCGCCCTGAACATTCTTTTGATCATGGCCAAATCCGGCGTCGTGGAAACCCTTTGCCGTTCCCTCAAACATCCCGACGCTGAGATCCGCTTTGAAATTTGCCGAATTTTAAGGGAAGCGCGCCAGCCCAGGAGCTTCGACGCGTTGATCGAAACCGCCATGACCGACGCCGATGCGGAAGTCCGGTTCCTCGCCGTTGAAGCGCTCGTGACGCTGGGGGAAGAAAAAGCGCTGCCGGTCATCCTGCGATCCCTCAAAGAAAAAACCAAAGAACGCGCCGGAATCATCAAGGCGCTGATCCATTTTTCTTCACAGAGCTTGATGAGCATCCTGCCGGAAATCATGCCGTTGGCCAAGGATCATGACGAGTGCGTCCGCCAAGCTGCCGTTAATCTATTAGGCTTCATTCCTGCCGTGCAAGCTGCGGACATCCTTGTCGCAGCCCTAAAGGACTCAAGCCCGGACGTCCGCAAAGAAGCGGCCCTGGCGTTAGGCCGCCGTAGAGGCGAACCCGATGACAGCGTGGCCCGAGGGATATGCCAAGCCTTGCTCGATGCCGTCAACGATCCCTCGCCCGATGTGCGCTCCATGGCGGTGCGCAGCCTTGGAAATTTTGCCTGGCCCGAGATTCTCGCGCCCCTGGTGCGAGCCTTTGAGAAAGCGGATGAAACATACCGCGACGATATCGCCGATGCTTTATCCAAGATCGAAACCGATGTCATCATCAAAGCGTTGCCCTCGCTGCCGATCAAAGAAACAAAAACAAAAGCCGGCATCGCTTGGACCCTGGGCTTGATCGGGGATGAGCGCGGCTACGCCACGCTGGTGGGCTTTTTGCAAGACAAAGAGCCTCTGGTGCGCGCGGCCGCGGCCGGCGCCTTGGGCAATTTTCGCTCGGAAAATACGGCCAAACTGTTGAAGGATTTCCTCGCCGACCCCAACGAACGGGTGCGCGCCGCGGTCGTCAATGCCATCGGCAAATCAAACGACACGGAATCGCTCCCTCTGATCGCCGATCACCTGGATGACCCGGATCTTTTCGTCAGCCAGAGAACCGCGCTGATGCTGGGCGCCCTAGCCGGATTGCTTCCCGCTGAAGACCGGGCTCGGCACAAAAAAAGCCTGCGCGCATGGTTTGAGATGAAACGCGAGGATGAATCCTCGCGAACCGCCGGACTTCTGGGACTGGCGTTAATGGAAGACAAGGGCGTTTTCCGCGACGCCTTGGGAGCGCTCTACGACCAGAAGCTGGGACCCCTCTGCCGGCGCATGCTCCAATCCCTGCCCTTTGACATTCGCCGGCGTTTTTTCACGGCCGTTTCTTTGGATATGCAGGTTTACCTGGCCTCCCACGGCGACCGCCGTAAAATCGCCGATCATTATGCCGAGCTTCTCTTGTCAAGCCGCCGGCCCGAAGACCGGCTGCGCGCGCTCGAAGCCCTGCTTCTGCTCAAAGATGAACGGGCGCCGGCTTTGGTCGAAAACACCCTTCAGGGCGATCCCTCCGCCGATGTCCGGGCTCAGGCGCTTAAAACGATCAGCGAATTGCTGCCGGGCTCCATGGTCCTGGAAAAACTCGCCCGGGCTGTTCGCGACCCAAGCGATTTGGTCCGCCGCCGGGCGATCGCCCAGCTTCAAGAGCTCAATCCCAGAGAGCTCGGCGAATCCCGCCAGGTTCTCCTGCCTCTATTGAACAACCCGAACGATTGGGTGCGCGAAGCCGCGGCCGAACTCGCGGGGCGCTTCTTTGAAGACAAAGCGCAAGAGCTGTCGGCCCTTGTCAATGAACAGACGCCTAAATACCAATTGCTCGGCCTGCTTTCGGCGTTGGGACGCATCGGCCACAAAGAGTCGGCCTCTCTTTTTCTTAATTTCTTGCGCGCTCAGGACGCCGAGGTCAGATCCACCGCCGCCCGATGGGCCGCGCACAACGGATTTTTGGCCAAAAAAGAACTCTTCTCTTATTTGGACGATCCCCAGGAAAACGTGCGCATCGCGGTCATCCAAGGCCTGGGGCGTCAATTGGACGGCTCAATGATGGAGGCATTGGCCGCCAAAACAGAGGACCCTTCGCCCGCCGTTCGATTGGAAGTCGCCAGAATTTTGGGCAAAAAACGCTTGGCCGACGACGCCCGGCCGGCGCAAATACTGGGGCGGCTTCTGCGCGACCAGCATGTCGAAGTCAGAATCCAAAGCCTGCTTTCTCTCTGGCGCCACGGCGTCGCGGACATCGCCCAGGAAGCCGCCGAAACCATGGCCGGGCTCGCCCAGATGGACCGTCAAGCCTTTATCGAGCGCGTTGAAAAAGACGGCTTTATCTTGGAGCTCCAAGGCGTCCTTAAAAACGATTTGAGTCCGGAGAAACGAATCGATGCCTTGAAAATCTTAGCCGCGCTCGATGGCCGGAAATACTTAAAAAATTTATTGGACGCCTTAAACGATCCCGCCGGACAAGTCCGCCTGGAGGCCGTCCGTTTGCTGGGCGACATTCAAGACCCGGCAGTCAAGAATGCCCTGGCGGCTCTGGCCAACGACCCGACGGAGGCGGTGCGCACGGCCATCCGCTGGCTTAATCTCAAAATCGAGTAACCGGTGATTTGGGCCTTAAGAACTTGGGAAACGATCGTTCTGGTTTATTTTTTGATTTACAACGCAACGAATTTTCTGCTCCTGAGCGTGGCTTGGATGCGCGTACGTTTTTTTTTAAGCCTCAAGGCATTGCATGACCGGCGCAAACAAAGCTCCGGCCATGCCCTGCCCGCGATCAGCCTGCTTGTCCCGGCTTTTAACGAAGAGCAAACCATCACGGAAAACATCAAGTCGCTGGCCGCGCTCAATTACCCTCATTTTGAAATCATTGTCGTCAACGACGGCTCCACGGACCGGACTCTGGACGTTTTAAAGTCGGCTTTCAACTTCACCCGCCGCGATGTGGGTTACCAAAAAACGATCCCCGTGGCCGGTATCTTGGGTTTTTATGAAGCGCCGGCCGCCGCAGGCCGCGGCGTCAAACGCCTGATTCTCATCGACAAAGAAAACGCCGGCAAGTCGGATGCTTTAAACTGCGCGCTCAACGCCGCAACATCGGATTATGTCTGTTCCATGGATGCCGATTCTTTAATGAACAACGACACGCTGCTTGAAATCATGCGGCTTTGGACCCAGGATCCCGATCGTTACTTCGCCTGCGGCGGACAAGTCGGCATTGCCAACGGCTCCCAGGTTGAAAACGGACGCGTGGTCAAACTCGAACTGCCGAAAGAGCCCTTGCTCATGTTTCAAATGGTGGAATACATGCGCTCATTCACCGCCGGGCGCACAGCCTTGGCCGCTTTGGACAGCCTGGTCATTCTCTCCGGCGTTTTCGCGGTTTTTCGAAAGGACATCCTGATGAAAGCCGGCGGATTCCTGACCCGGCGCCTTGACGTGCGCATCGCCCGGGAATACGCCCGTGGGCGCGAAACCGTATGCGAAGACATGGAAATCGTGGTGCGCCTGCACCGGTATTGCCGTGAAAAAAATCTGCCGTCGGGCCTTTTGTTTCTGCCGCATCCCATCACCTGGTCACAGGCGCCCGCGACCTTGCGCGACTTCGGCCGCCAGCGCAACCGCTGGTACCGTGGCTTGGCCCAGGTGCTCTTCATCCACCGAGGCATGATTCTTAATCCGGCGTACGGCATGGTCGGAATCTTCGGTATGCCTTATCAATTTTTATTTGAATTTCTCGGTCCGCTCATCGAGGCGGCCGGCTACTGCTCCATCCCTCTCTTGTATGCAGCCGGGGCACTGAAATTAAAAACATTTACTCTATTTCTGTTGCTTTCGATTTTCTGCGGCATGCTTTTAAACATCTACGCGGTTGTGATCGGCCTATGGAAACAGCGGGGGTTCGAACAACAAGAGGCGCTGTCGTTATTTCGCTACCGCGGCCTTAAGAATGCCCTAAAATTAATCATCTATGCGGCCTTGTCCATGCTCGGCTATCGCCAATTGCAACTTTTTTACCAGCTTCAAGGATTCAAAGATTTCCTTCTAGGAAGCCAGACATGGGGAAAATTCAAACGCCAAAAATTCAAAACAGCATGACGCTGATCACGGCATTGGCCTTCTTTCTCCTCGTCCCGGCCCTTGAAGCCGGCCAATACGACACCGAAATCAACCGCCATCAACAAATCATCGGCCAGGACCCCACGAATCTCGACGCCGCCTATCAATTGGGCAATTACCTGGCTTGGGACGGGCGTTTCGATGAATCCATAACCGTCTATCGCCGCATTCTCGACAAGGAGCCCGGATACGTCGACGCCGAAATCGGCATAGCCCGGGCGCTCGCTTGGAAAGGCGACCAAGCGTCGGCCGTTCAACAATACGAAGAAATTTTAAAGAAAAACCCGCGCAGCGACCAGGCTCATCAAGGTCTGGGTCATTTGGCCCTTTGGAACAATGATTTTGCGCGCAGCATCGAACATTTCAAAAAAGCCTTGGACGTCAACTCCAACGACATCGCCTCGCACAAAGGCATCGGCCGGGCCTATCTGGGTTTAGGCGATCGCCGCCGCGCCGACGAACACTTTACGCGCGCTCAAGTTCTCGAATTGGCGCAAATCTCCCGCTCCAAAATATTTTTGCTTCTAGCCGCCGCTTTTATTTGCTCGGCCGCCATCTTGGCCTTTTTAAGGAGCCGGCGCCGGCGGCGCAAAGAAGAGATCATGCGGCTTCAACTTGAGATCCTTAGGAAAACGCTCGAACTCTACCGGCAAAGCACGGGCAAACTGCCTTTGGCCATCGAGCATTTGCTTTATGAGAAATACCGCCGCCCTGGGAACCCGGAAGAAAAGCCCTACCTCGACTGGTGGGGGAAAATAGAAAAAGGCGTGCTGCTTGATCCATTCGGCCGCCGCTGGCGCTACAACGCCCAGACGGGCGAAATCTCAAACGCCGGCTAAATCAATAGGCCTGCCGGAAAAAAACGCCGTATTTCTTGACCGATGTATCATTGGAACGTCGTTCCAATGAATAGGCGCCGGTCAATTGAACATCAGCCGGAAAAAACCAGGTGAATGAGCCTCCCCGCTCCGTAACCTCGTATTCCGCCGGATTCAACGGATTGCCCGGATCGAAAAACTCTTTCCAAGAACCCTGAGACATGGACAAGCGCAAGGCCGATGTCCACATATAACCCAGCTGATAGGACGTCGAGTCTGAAAACTTTTTTTGCGGAACCGGACCCAGCAATTCGGTCCGGATTCGGCCCCATTTGGCTTTAGCCTCCCAACCGGCCAAGGGCGACCATCGCAAACCCAATTCACCCGTGCTGACTTTAGCCTCGGTGTAACGCCGCAAAGCGCCCGTAATTGAAGGCTCGAGATGATAGCCCGGCGGGGGCAAATATAAGGTTAACTGAGCTAAATGCCGGTACATGACCGCGGCTTTAGGCGTATTGCCGTATTTAAAATCCCAGCCCCAACCTTGAGATAGGCCCGTATAGCCGACATGATAGGTGTTGTCGCGGTAATCAAAACGATGGGTCCTGATGTATTCGACATAATTCGTCTGCCCCTTTTCTATCAGCTCTTGCATCTTAACGCGCCAGATGCGCGACGGGGAAAAAAAACTGAAATCCCAATGCTCATAACCCACTTCGCTTTCAACGGCCCAAGACCGAACGCCGGATGAAAGGCCGCAAATAAAAAATATAAAAAACGCGGCCGGCCCCAACCTTTGCATCCCGCTAGTTTACACTTTTGGTATTATTTGAAGTCTTTTTGAGAGTTAATTGAGGAGGAGGAAAAAGAATGGTCACCGGACTCGTGCTCGTGAGACTTTCATCGGGTAAAGAAAAGCAAGCTCTGCAGCAAATCAAAGCCACCAAAGGCGTCGCCCATGTTTCCGCGGTATTCGGACGATGGGACTTGGTTCTGGATATGGAAACTGATGATTTGGCCACTCTTTCAAACACGGTCGTCGCCAAAATTCGCGCCATCCCGGGCGTTCAATCCACGGAAACGCTGATCACCACGGCCATATAACGAGGAGGGTCGTCACCCTTTTTGATGGAATCCGTTCTTTCCGTTCGCAATCTTAAAACTCATTTCTTCACAGAAGAAGGGGTGGTCCGGGCCGTCGACGGACTAAGTTACGACCTATTCCCCGGCAAAACCCTCGGCATTGTCGGCGAATCAGGTTGCGGAAAAAGCGTGCATGCGCTTTCCATCCTGCGCCTGATCCCCAACCCTCCCGGGCGCATCGTCAACGGCGAAATTCTTTTCAAGGGCAAGGGCATGGACAAACCCGTGGACCTGGTCCGATTGCCGAACTCCAAACTGCGCGCCATCAGGGGCGACCGTATCGCCATGATTTTCCAGGAACCCATGACCAGCCTCAATCCGGTGCTGACCGTGGGCGAACAGATCGCGGAAAGCATCCGCCATCACCAAAAAACCGGCCAAACGCAAGCCTGGAATCAAGCCGCCGATCTTCTCGATCAAGTCGGCATTCCCAACGCGGCCAAGCGCGTCTTTGATTATCCTCACCAGTTCTCCGGCGGCATGCGCCAACGGGCCATGATCGCCATGGCGCTGGCCATGAAACCGGATATTCTGATCGCGGATGAGCCGACGACGGCCCTTGACGTCACCATCCAAGCTCAAATTTTGACCTTGATGAGAAAAATGCAGGAAGCTTACCGGATGGCGCTGATCATGATCACCCATAACCTGGGCGTCGTCGCCGAAGTCTGCGATGACGTGATCGTCATGTACGCCGGAAAACCCGTTGAGACCGCCCCCGTCGCCGGCATTTTTGAAAAGCCGAGGCATCCCTACACCTGGGGCCTATTGAACTCCGTCCCGAAATTAAATCAACGCCAAGACCGTTTAAGCCCCATCGAAGGCCAGCCGCCGAACTTAGCCCGCATCGGCGAGAGCTGTCTGTTCGCCCCGCGTTGCCCTTATTCCTGGAATCATTGCCGGGAAACGACGCCCGGCCTCATCCCCGCGGGCGCGTCTCAAAGCGCCAGCTGTTTTCTGCATGATGCCCAAGCTCGCGGCTTGGCCCCCGCTGAAACGATGGAAAAAGCCCGCAAGCAAGGACTCGTGGATGGCCGCTAACTCGAAACTTTTTGAGATCCGCGGCCTCAAAAAGCACTTCATCCTGACCAAAGGCGTCATCCGCAAAAAAATAACGGGCGTGGTCAAAGCCGTGGACGGCATCAACTTGGAGGTTTTCCAAGGAGAAACCTTGGGCCTGGTGGGGGAAACCGGCTGCGGAAAATCCACAATGGGGCGGCTGATCCTCGGCCTTGAAAAGCCCACGGACGGCACGATCCTTTTTGAGGGAACGGATATCTGGTCTCACGGAAGATCCGGTTGGAAAGGATTTCGCCGGCAAGCGCAAATCGTTTTCCAGGATCCCTTCTCAAGCTTAAACCCCAGAATGAAAGTCAACAACATCGTGGAAGAGCCCCTCGTCATCCACGGCATCGGCGACAAAAACTCCCGCCGCCAAAAAGTCGAGGAGCTCTTAAACGTGGTCGGCCTAACCCGGGCTCATGCCCAACGCTACCCGCATGAATTTTCCGGCGGCCAGCGCCAGCGCATCGGCATCGCCAGAGCTTTGGCCTTAAACCCCAAACTCATCGTCTGCGACGAGCCGGTAAGCGCCTTGGATGTTTCCATTCAAGCCCAAGTCTTAAATTTGCTGGCCGAACTTCAGCGAAAATTCAACCTGACCTATGTTTTCATCTCTCACGATCTTTCAGTGGTCAAGCATATCGCGACGCGCGTGGCGGTCATGTACTTGGGGCGAATCGTGGAAATCGCCCCTTCCGCTGAACTCTTTGCGAATCCGCAGCATCCCTATACCGAGGCCCTGCTCTCATCATGCCCGATCGCGGACCCGGCGCTTAAAAACCGGCCCAAAATTCTTTTGACCGGAGATGTGCCCAGCCCGCTTAATCCGCCGCCCGGATGCCATTTCCATCCGCGCTGCCGGTATGCCCAAGATTCCTGCCGCGTCAACGAGCCGCAATGGACGCCCATCGGTGAGGACGGCAAACACAGCGTTCTCTGCCCGGTGCTGCCATTCGCCAAAGAACCGTCCGCGGCAGCCATTCATTTTAAGTAAACTCAAAATAAGGGTCCGTCAAGGAATAATATGAACATTTGGGAAGCCGATATTGGGCCAAGGGCTAGGCGCGCCGAGTGCGGCGTACCCAAAGGGTACGTAAGCGCAGGCGCAACGACGCCATTGGCCCGATATCGGCTTCCCCCGAAGGGGCTGGGCGATTTTGGGCTGCGACTTTACCGGATTTTTCTAACGTACCTTTCAGGTACGCGTCAAAAAATCCGGCTTTGTCTCGCTCCAAAATCGCCTCAGCCAAATGTTCATATTATTCCTTGACGGACCCTAAGATCGATAAGGGGGAAAAATGACCAAACGCCTCGCCGCAAAATTTTTGGCCGTTACATTGACTGCCGGCATCGCCCAGCCCGCCAATGCCGAAATCCTCTCGCAGATAAAGAATCCGGACACGTTCATTTACGCCACCATCGGCGACGCGGACAGCCTTGACCCGGCTTACGCTTACGACACGGCCAGCCACCAGATCATTTTTCAGGTTTACGAACAGCTCGTGATGTTCAAGGGCAGCTCGGTTAAAGAATATATCCCCATGCTTGCCGAGGTAGTCCCGACGAAAGCCAACGGAGGCATCTCCGCCGATGGGATGACCTACACGTTTAAAATCCGCAAAGGCGTCAAATTCCATGACGGCGCCGAGCTGACGCCCGAGGACATCAAATACTCCTTAATGCGCTTCATGCTTCAGGATCGAGCCGGCGGGCCTTCGGCTTTGCTGCTGGAGCCGATCGGGGGCGTGCCCTCGACTCGGGATGATAAAGGCAATACCACTCTGGATTTCAAAAAGCTCGAAGAGCACATCAAAATCGATGGGCAAAAACTCACAATTCACCTGGCCAAACCCTATGCGCCGTTTCTGTCGGTCCTGGCCATGTGGACGTATACCGTCAATAAAAAATGGGCCGCGGCTCACGGCGACTGGGATGGGACCGAAACCACGTGGAAGAAATACAACAACCCCAAGAAAGAAAATTCTTATTTCTTCGAACACATGAACGGCACCGGAGCCTTTATGTTCGAGGGATGGGACAAAACCACGAAACAAATCAGCCTGACTCGCCACGAAAATTACTGGCGCGCCCCGGCCAAGTTAAAACGCATCGTGATTAAAAAAGTTGATGAATTCGCTACGCGGCGCCTGCTCTTGGACAGAGGCGACGTGGATTCGGCCTATGTTTCCAATCAATACGAACCGCAGGTAGCCAAAATTCCGGGGGTCAAAATCGCCCAGGTGCCGGTGTTGGATATCAGCGCGGTCTTCACCTTCAATTTCAACATCAACCCGGCGCCCAATCCTTATATCGGCTCGGGGAAATTAGACGGCAACGGCATCCCGGTTGATTTCTTCGCGGACAAAGACGTGCGTTTGGGATTCACGTACGCCTATGATCAAAACGTGACGGTCAATGACATTTACCGGGGAACGGCCGAACTTTGCCGCGGGTTCATCCCGACCGCTTTGCCTGGGTACAACCCCAAACAACCCGTCAGAGAATTTAACCTGAAAAAAGCCGAGGAACATCTCAGAAAAGCTCACGGCGGCAAACTGTGGGAAACGGGCTTCCGCATGGTGCTGCCTTTTAACGCAGGCAACGACATTCGCCAAACCGCCAGCAATATTTTCAGAAAGAATCTTGAATCATTGAATCCGAAATTCAAAGTGGACGTGCGGCCCATCCAATGGTCCACTTTGCTTTCGGATGAATCAAGCTTCAAACTGCCCATGCGCTACACCGCCTGGCTGGCGGATTTTCCCGATCCGCATAATTTCGCCTTCTCCTACATGCATCACAACGGCGCCCAGATCGGACGCTATCGCTACCATAACCCGGAAGCGGATGAATTGGTGGAAAAGGCGGTCGCCGAAATTAACCCTAAAAAACGCGAGCAGCTATATTTCGATTTGACGAAAATCGCCTATGAAGACGCTCCGTTTATTTTCGGCATTTCAACTCGGCAGCCGCTGCCGCTGAGGGATTGGGTGCAAGGATTCTACGCCAATCCCGTGATCCCGGATTATTTCTATTTCTACCCCATCGAAAAATCTTTGGGAGCGACGACGGAAACAAAAACCCGGCCCAAGGGGGGAAAATAATCTCGCCGGACGGCCGGGCTCAAAACGCAATCGTTGTTTTTGATTCATAAACATTCCGTTCTCCTCATATTCCTGGCCCTGTTCGTCCCGGCTTTGCCGGCAGAAGCGGCTTCTTGGAATCAGGCCGATTATGTCCGTAAAGTTTTACAGGCCTCGCCGGAGCTTGAAACGGCGAGGCAAGATCTCGACCGGGCCCGCCGCAGAAAAACCTCGACGCTCGCCACAGCCTGGCTGCCGAATGCAGCGGCCTCGGCCAGCGCCATCCCCTATGGTCATAATCCTCAAAATCAATACGCCTTCGCCAAATGGAAAACCGAATCGGATGAGGTCAGCTATAACGCCAATGTTTCACTTAATCTCTTCAACAGCTTCAAAGATCATTGGGCCTTCAAGACCGCGGCCTTGGAGACGCGCCTAGCCGACGTAGAGCTGCTGCGCGCCGTCAGGGAAACAGTCCTCAAAGCCCTGGAAACTTTCCATCATTTAATCCTCAAAAATAAAAACCTGGCGGCTTTCGAACAAAATCTTCAAATGCAGCGCGACCAGCATGAAATGGCCCAAAACCTATACAAACAAGGATTGCGCAGCCTATTTGATATTCAAAAAACCCAAGTCGATCTTTATTCAACCGAACAGCGCCTGTTGGGGGTCCGCAATGACGCGCGCCTGGCCCTGGCCAAATTCAACTGGCTGATCGAGCGTCCGGGCGAAGAAGCCGCGCAAGCCCAAGAGCCGGACCGGCCCAAACCCGGCTCCATCCCGGGCTTTGATGATTCCTGGTCCCTGGCGCTGCGGCAAAAACCGGAACTCATCAACGCGCGGCTGCGCGTGGACAAGGCCCGGATTGAAACGCGCGTGCGCGGGCAGAAACTTTTTCCCGATTTAAACGTCAAAGCGGATTGGAACTGGCAGAACAGCGCTACCTTCGGGCTGCCCAGCAAACAATTCGGCATCCCTGAAAAAAATTATCAGGTCTCCGCCGTTCTTTCCTACTCTTTCGGATTGGGCCATATCGCGCAATGGCAGGATTATATGGGCGCCGCGGCCCAACATAAGGCCGCCCAAGCCGCTGAGCGCGAAACCCAGCGCCGGATCAAAGAAGAAATCCTAACGGCGATTCTCGAGCTTGAGCGCCTAGGAGCCTCTTACGCGATCAGCGCCCGAAAAGAATCGTTGGTCAAAGAAAATGCGGCTTATGTCCAGGAGCGCTACAGCCAGGGCTCGGCCGGCATCCTCGAACTCACCCAAGCCCAGCAAGACCTCTTGTCCGCCCAGCTTGAACAGGCGCAAGTCATCAAGGACTATCATCTTGCTGTGATGAAATATAAAATCGCGGTTGGAACGCCCCTGGATGAGGAGGCACTCGAGTGATGTCCTGGCCACGGCCAAAACTGCCCGCCAAGAAAAAATCTCTATTAATTTTAATCGCTCTAATTTTGCTTTTAGGGGCGACGCTGGCCGCCTATCGCTCGAAAAAACAAAATCATAAAAACGGCGGGCCAGAGCTTGCCTTAGCCGCCAAAGGCGATATTGAAACGCGCTTTCGCGAAACAGGGGAAGTCGTTCCCAGGGTTGCCGTCGACATTCATGCCAAAGCCAGCGGCCGCATCATCGACCGCTACGTTAATGAAGGTTCCGCGGTCAAAAGAGGGGAGAAACTGGCCCTGCTTCAACCCGGCCGGTCAGAGTTGGACCGGTATGTCCCCATCGAGATCACGGCCCCGATCAGCGGCGTCATTTTGGCGCCCATCCAAAGGGAAGGTCAGCGAGAAATTCAGCGTTTAGCCCAACCCGGAGATTTTGTGCTGGGGCTTTTAGACACCACCAACCCTACCGTCTTAATGATCATTGCGGATATGCGGGAAATGACGGTTGAGCTTAAAATCAGCGAAATGGATATTTTGAAACTCAAAACCGGCATGTCCGTCGACGTAAAAGTGGATGCCATCGCGGGCGAAACGTTCCCCGGTGAAATCGATTCCATATCGCCGCGCGCCGTCAGGGACAGCAACAACTTAAAGACATTCAAGGTTCTGGTGCGCCTGATTAAAAACGACGAACGTTTAAGGACCGGCATGACGGCGCGCGTCGAAGCCGTGCTCGCCAAAAAAACCGGGGTGCTGAAAATCCCTTTAAACGTCATCTATGAAGAAAAAGGGGAAGAATTCGTTTACTTTGCCCGAGGCAAAAAACCCGAACGCCGGACCGTCAAAACAGGCCTAAAAAACGAAACGGACGCTGAAGTGATCGAGGGTCTCAATGAGGGCGAGAGCGTGCTGCCCGAAAAACCGCTCGATGAAAAATAAAAGCGTCGTCCGCTGCCGGCAAATCGTCAAAACCTATAATGAAAATTACACCGCGCTGCGCGGCATCGACCTTCAAATCAACGCCGGAGAGTTGGTCGCCGTCATGGGACCTTCGGGCTGCGGCAAATCGACGCTGCTCAACATCCTCGGCCTCTTGGACCGGCCGAGCTCGGGAACATACGATTTAGACGAAGAGGATATTTCCCTTTTCAAAGACCGCGAACGCACGCTCAGGCGCAGGGAAAAGATCGGCTTCGTGTTCCAGGCGTTTAATCTTCTGCCGCGCTTAAGCGCCATGGAAAACGTGATGCTCCCCATGGGCTACCGTGGAATCTCAAGAAAAGAGGCCGCGGCAAAAGCCGCTTCGCTTTTATCGTCGGTCGGCCTCAAAAATAAAGAAAAAAACAGCCCGATCCAACTCTCCGGAGGCGAAAAACAACGCGTAGGCATTGCCCGGGCTTTGGCGAACGACCCCTCCTTGATCCTAGCCGATGAGCCGACCGGAAATCTGGACACCAACACAGGCCGGGAAATTCTCGATCTTTTTCTAGAATTAAACGCCCAAAACAAAACAATCGTCCTGGTCACCCATGATCCAAACATCGCCGAAAAAACAAAACGGGTGATTCATTTAAAAGATGGCCAAATTATTAACGGCTCTGACCACCGGGCTTCTTGAAATCTGGGCCCACAAAACCCGGTCGTTTTTGAGTTTTTTAACCATGACCATCGGGGTTGCGGCGCTCTTATATACTTTCGCCATCACCGAAGGCTCGAATCAACGCATGAAGAAAGCCATGGAATTATCCGGCCCGGGGCGGATGTCGATTTCCAAAAAAAGGGATTACAAATCAAAAGGACTTTCTCCGGGATTAACCTACAACGACGCCGCAGTCATACGCGAATCATTCCCGGATCTCTACATGATTTCCCCGGAAACGCAAATGTGGGGATCAGGTTTTGTATTCAAGGATTTTAAAGATGACAATTTCATGGCCATGGGTCTGACTCCGGATTGGGCCAAACGCGAATGGGTTTTTAAGCTCAGGGGCCGATTTTTAAAATGGGACGATGTCCGTCAAAACGCCAAAGTCTGCGTGCTGATCGAACCCGGAGGCTGGCGCAAAAAACCGGCTTGGCTCAAATTTTGGGGGATTGCCAACAGTTTCGAAAACTGGATCACCCGGCGCGATCTTCTGGGTGAAACCGTGGTTATCGGCAATCAATCCTTCGTGGTCGTGGGCATTATCAAGGAGCCGATCAGGGAAGACGACCCGCGTTGGTTCAGGGGAGGCTCCTGGGGCACGGGCCGAGGCATTATTCCCATCACCACCATCCCTTCTTTAAAAAGCAAGTGGGGGTGGAGTCCGGATAACGAGACTATTGATGAAATCGACATCGATACCGGAGACGAAAAAACGCTGGCTCTATACAAGAAAAAAATCGATATTTTGCTTAAAGCCCGGCACCGGGGCGAAGAAGACTATGAAATCAGGGCCTATGCCGAGATGTTCGCCGAACGCCTGGCTGAAAACCGGAAAATGGCTGTGGCCATTATGATCATGGGCTTGGTTTGCATTTTAGCGGGCGGCATCGGCATTATGAATGTGACGCTCGCCACCATCTATTCACGCATCAGAGAAATCGGCATCCGCCGCGCGGTCGGCGCCTCAAGAGGGGATATCCTGCTTCAATTCGTGATCGAGGCCATGCTCTTAGGGCTCTTAGGCGGCGTGTTCGGCATCGGCCTGGGTTTAATCGGGATCAACACATTCCTTAAGGAACTTCGTTGGATGGATATCGCCACGTTCCAGATTCATCATTTTCTCGCTGCCTTGGGGATTGCCGCAGGGACAGGCTTCATCTTCTCGGTTTATCCGGCCTGGATGGCGGCGCGCCTGGACCCGGTTGAGGCCCTGCACTACGAATAAGGCGTTTGCCCTTATTTTTATAAACTGAACGTCATGCTGAAAATTTTTCTCCTGTTGTCCTGCCTGCTGCAAGCTGCGGTCAAGAATCCTGACACGTTCATCGAGCTGAAATCCGGCGGCGATATCGACACGCTGGATCCGGCCTGGGCTTTTGACACAGCCAGCGATGAAGTGATCATGAACGTGTACGAACCGCTTCTGGGCTATAAAGGAACGTCCATTAAAGAATTTATTCCCGTGCTTTCCGAAAAAGTGCCGACCGTAGCCAATGGGCTTATTTCCAAAGACGGAAAAACCTATGTTTTCCCCATCAGGCAAGGCGTCGTTTTCCACGGCGGGCAAAAGCTCAATTGCGAAGATGCTCGCTACAGCGTGCTGCGCTTCATGATCATGGACCGTTCCGGCGGAGGTTCCTGGCTGATGCTTGAACCCATCGCCGGCACAAACGCCACGCGCAACGACAAAGGAGATTACACCCTCAACGCAGCCGAGCTGATTTCACGCGTCGCCTGCGAGGGACAAAACCTCAAAATCACCCTGCCCAAACCCTATGCGCCGTTTCTTTCCGTCATGGCCCAATGGAGTTATGTCATCAGCAAGGATTGGGCCGTCACCAAAGGGGAATGGGACGGGCGGCCGGAAACAGTCAAAAACTTTAATAATCCGAAAAAAGAATCCTCGCGCCTCTTCGAAGAGATGAACGGCACCGGACCCTTCATGCTTGATCGATGGGAGAGAAACATCAAACAATTGACCCTAACGCGACACGAGCAATACTGGCAGGGCCCGGCCAAATTAAAACGCGTGGTGATTAAAGGCGTCCCGGAATTCGCCACCAGAAAACTCATGATCGCCTCAGGCGACGCGGATTTCATCGATGAAACCGGACGGCAATTTGAGCCGCAGTTAGAAGGCTTGCCCGGCGTCAAGCCCCTGGATTATCCTTACCTGCGCGTTGAGGCGCTCTACTTTACCTTTCGAATCAATCCCGCCGGCAACACCGCCATTTATTCGGGCAAACTAGACGGCAACGGCATCCCGCCGGACTTTTTTACGGACAAGGATATCCGCAAAGGCTTTGCCTATGCGTTCAACTACGAAGCCTATATCAAAGAAATTCTTCGCGGCAAAGCGAGCCGCCCGTCGGGATGCATCCCCAGGGAGCTGCCCGGCCACAACCCCAAACAAACCCTTTATCCTTATGATCCGGCTAAAGCTAAAGCCCACCTTCAAAAAGCTTGGGGCGGGCAAGCTTGGGAAAAAGGTTTTAAATTCGCCTGCTACCACGACGCCAACAATACAGGCCGCCAAATGGCCTGCGCCGTCTTAAAAAAAGAGGTCGAGGCTCTTAACCCTAAGTTCAACGTTGAAATCCGGGGCATTCAATGGTCCACGTATCTGGCCGAGGTCCGGCAGCAAAAACTGCCCATGTTTAAGCTCGGCTGGGTGGCGGATTACCCCGATCCTCACAATTTTGCCTATGCTTTTCTGCATTCCGAGGGCAATTACCCAAAACGCCAAGGCTTCGGCTACCCCGAATGGGACAAACTCATCGCCCAGGGAAACGATGAAGTCGATTCAAAAAAACGCGAAGCCATCTACCACAAAATCCAAGCTTTTGCTTTTGAGGAAGTTCCGCAAATCTACACGGATCAACCGCTGGCTTTTCGCGTCGTGCGCGATTGGGTGAAGGGCTATCAAGTCAACCCGATTTTTCACGGCGTTTCCTTTTACCCGATCTACAAACAAGACTGAGGAACCGCGAATCCATGCGGAAAATCGACAATCCGCCCAATCCTTTTGAATCTACTTGGCGCGAATTCTTGGATGAGCCGCCTCCGGCTCAAACCGAACTCTTCGAGGAAAAAGCCAAATCCATCCTTTCGGAAAACAAAAGCCCGGACCTGGGTTTTCGCTGGAGCGTCAACCCTTATCGAGGATGCTTCCATGCCTGCGCTTATTGCTACGCCCGACCCTCGCATGAATATTTGGGATTCGGCGCGGGAACGGATTTTGAATCAAAAATCGTGGTTAAAACCAATGCTCCGGAGCTTCTTCGCGAAGCCTTTGAAAAACCGTCATGGCAGGGGGAATTGATCGTTTTCTCCGGAGACACGGATTGTTATCAACCTGCGGAAGCCCTCTACCAATTGACCCAGAAATGCCTTGAAGCCTGCCGCGATTATCAAAATCCGGTTTCCATCATCACCAAATCTTTTTTAATCGTCCGCGATGCGCCGCTTCTCGCCGAGCTGCATCAACGGTCCAATGTCCACGTGACGGCGAGCATCGCTTTTTCCGATGATGCCATGTCGAGAAAAGTCGAGCCCCAAACCCCCGCGCCGAGCCGACGCTTCCAAATGATCGAAACCTTGACAAAGGCCGGGGTTCCGGTCGGGGTTCTCATCGCGCCGGTAATTCCGGGCTTAAATGAAAATCAAATCCCTCAAATTTTAAAACACGCCCGCGAAGCCGGAGCCCGGAGCGCGGGCATGGTGATTTTGCGGCTGCCCGGCAATGTCAGAGAGGTTTTTTTAACGAGAATGGCCAGGGAATTTCCCGATCGCATCAAAAAAATCGAATCCTTCATCAGGGCGGCCAAAGGCGGCGCCTTGAACCGCTCCCAGTTCTTCCAACGCCATCAAGGCCAAGGCTTGTACTGGGAAACGATCAAAAAACTTTTCTCAATCCAGGTAAAAAAATTAGGATTCGACGAGGATGATGAAAAGCTCATGCCGTCGACCTTCCGGCGCCCCGACGAATTGCCCCTCGTCTAGTGTAGCGCGTCCAACACTCTTTACTTTTGGCGTCATTCCCGCGAAGACGGGAATCCAGGCCTAGACCCCGGCTTTCGCCGGGGTGACGAATGTAAAGGGATTGATGACGCACTACGCTAGCCCGCGCTCCATACCCCTGCTATCCTATGAGTAATGAAGAAATGGCCGCCGTTGTTCATTGGCCTCATTTTATGGCCGATCAGCTACGGTTTTTCCACTCATCAGGAAACCGCGACTATTGTCGGAGCCAAATACCAGCAATGCCTTGATGACGACAAAATCGCCCTGTCAAGCCCGTCGCGCGGACTCATCCCTGCCGATCATTTGGGGCCTGTTGCGCCGTCGCTCGATCTTCCTCTGCCGACGCTTGATTGGCTGGATCGATTCGGGGATCAAACCATTCAAGAAATGGATTGCCTGATTCTGGATCATATTTTGGTGGAAGGTCCCGATTGCCCGACTTCCATGATCAGCGCGGACAGGGGAACCAGACTTGACGATAGCTTGAACTTGCTGCGGACTAAAAGCGCTCTTTTTGCCGATATCTACGGCACGCTAAGCAATACCCCGGCCATCATTTTCTTCAACTTTGGAGGAATCTCCGGTAATCTGACCGGCGGCGATTACAACCACAGCAACCATTTAATCAGGGTCAATGAGGCCTTTACCTGCCTGCCTGAGGCTTGGGAAACGCCGGTTTTGACTCATGAACTTGTGCATGCCTATATTGCCGAAACCCTCCCGGATCTCACGGAAGATTCAAGCAATGAAGAAATCCTCTCTGAAATCATGGGATTTGAAATGTTTATCGAGGCCAAGGGCGCCAAATTTTTTCATCCCTGCCCGAACGTCGACGACAGTTCGCTCTCTTATGTTCTAAGGAAAAACGACTGCGATAAAATCGCATGGCTTAAATCGAAGAAATGGTCTAAATTTTCCGAATGGGTATCGGCCTATAGCCAAGAAATCAACCGCGAGGGAGAACGCGAGGTCAGTTTCGAAAACGCCGGGATTGTAATTTCGGCAGGCTCCGATAAAGCTCCCGCTGACCCGTGTGAAGCGGCACGTTTTTGGTTAAGCATCGCGCTTGAAAAGACATTGGACGGAGAAGACCCTCGGAGCGCCTTCCGCCGCTCGGTGGCCAGGCGCAAAGCGTGCTTGGACCGGTAAGTTTTAAAGAGCGGCCCCGTCAGCGTTCAAATCATTAATAAGTTCAATAATTCCGTCATTCCCGCGAAGGCGGGAATCCAGACCCTTCTTTTTCTAAGCCCTCTTCCAAAGTCCCATATAAATCCTTCCATGTTGGATTGCTTTCTTCAATCAATCTCAATTTCCACGCTCTATTCCACTTCTTGAGAGCTTTCTCTCGCTCGATAGCGGATTCCATCGAAGCATGAGGTTCAAACCAAACAAGCGCATGGACTTCATAGCTCTGAGTGAAGCCTTTGACCACGTTATTTCTATGTTCCCAGACGCGTTTGATCAAATCGGATGTAACGCCAATATAAAGCGTGCCATTGCGGTCGCTGGCCAAAATATAGACGCAGGGTTGCTTCACGCGCTGTTAAAAATTCCCGTATTCTTAAAAATTGGTCTACGGATCCGAATTAAAAAAGGGCCTGGATTTCCGCCTTCGCGGGAATGACGGGGAAAAACAGACGATGGCGATCCCCGCCGCGACTTCCGCCGCTCGGTCACCAGGCGCAAAGCGTGCTTGGACCGGTAAATTTCAAAGAGCGGCCCGGCCTTTATCTTTTTTTAGGATCAATTTGCCCAGGAGCAACGTCAAACCCATAAATACGGCCAAGGTCAAACCGTCTTCCCAAAGATGCTCGGCCGGTTCGCGCAAAGCCATATGACCGGTCCAAGCGGACATGGAGAGAAAGGCCAGCAAAATGCCCATCAGCGCATCGCCGGCAATAATACCGGAAGCCAGCAGCGTTCCCTTTTGCTCCGCCTCTTCCCAACGGGCCGCGGATAGAATCTTTTTACAAATCCAAAAAAGAACCCCGCCGACCATAATAGCCGCATTGGTTGCGATGCCCAAGTAAAGCCCGATGGCAAAGGGCAATGAAGAAATGCCCAACAGTTCGATGACCCCGGCAATCAACGCGCCGATAAAGACAAGGGCCCAAGGCAATTTGCCGTCAATAATGCCTTTGATCAGAATCGCCATGATATTGGCCTGAGGCGCGCGCAATTCGCCCATTTTGTCGTCATAGGAGATCACGCGCTCATATTGACCGGGCTCCAGGCGGCGCACTTCGCCTTCGACGCTGCGAAAGAGTATCCATTCGCCTTTTTCAGTCTTGCCCCTGCCGAAAACTTTGCCTTCCAAAGCCGTCTGATCAGGCAGAATCACCAGGCTTAAGCCGACGGGAATCCGCCCATAGGAGGCAGACTCAAAAATCAGGACATGCCCGTCGTTATCCAAAGCTGTCTTGTCTCCATCAGCCAAAGCCGTGATGCGGACGCCGCGGCTTAAGCCCGTCACTTCATTCGGCCTGGCCGCCACCAAGCGCCCATCCAAAGCCAAAAACTTCAAACCCTCCGGTCCCTTGGACAATAGCTTGCCTTCCACGACCCGGCCTTGAGCAGAAGGGACCCGGCGCCCCCTGCGGCGGCGCGGGCGTGCTGCCGACCCGGAACCTCCTAACGTCACGGCATCCAAGGCGGTCAAATAGCGCTGGCCATCCTTATCAAAAGCCAATGCTTCCACAGGCTTATTTTCGCCTCCGGCCCTGACCTTGACCATCACTTTTTCCAAATTCTGAGCATCGGAGCCGAGCTTGCCTTGATAAACTTCCTCCACGATCGGATCGTTCTCAAAGTTCAGCCGCCCTTCGTAGACAGGCAATGTATTGAGGCCTCCGCCGCGAAGCAACAGCAGATAAATAGTGCCCACGATTGAAATCGAAGGAACGATCACCGCGATCAATTCAGCGATCTGCTGGCGCCAGGGCGTGGAGCCGACCAAATAACCGGTTTTCAAATCCTGGGAAATATCCCCGGAAGAACAAACCGAGATGCAGATAATGGCGCCGGCAGCCAAGGCAATCACCATGGCCCCCACGCTGGTTTCTTTGGTCACCAAACCCGATCCGACCAAGGTCAGACATACCGCCAAAAGACTGGTGATGGTCATGCCGGACACCGGCGATGATGAGGAACCCACGATGCCCACGATGCGCGCGGCCACCGTGATGAAGAAGAACGAAAAGAGAATGGCAACGAAACCGCCGGCCGCGGACATGGTGCCCACATTCGGCAACCCCACGCCCTTGCCGATCACATAAAGGATGAAACCGATGGAAATAGCCAAAAGGAATGAGCCGCCGAAAACAACGGTCATGGGCAAATCCTGATCCGTACGCGGCTCGCCGCCTTTGCCGCCTTCTTTCATGCGGGAACGCAGGCCGCGCAAGCTGTGCCCGAATGAAGAAATAATAACGGGCATAGCCTTGATCAAGCTCACGATGCCGCCCAAAGCCACGGCGCCCGCGCCCATGTAGCGCACATAGCTGGAGGCGATTTGCCAGGAATTAAGCTCCGCCAACGGCTTGGTGGCGGGGGGAATGATCAACGAAGGATCATAACTGCCCACCATGCCCAGGAGAGGAATCAAAACCAGCCATCCCAACACGCCGCCGGCGAACATATAAGCCGCGATTTTCGGCCCAATAATAAAACCCACGCCCAGTAAAGCGGCCGATGGTTCGACCCCGATCCCGCCTTTATTGAATCTGGGGATAATCCACATGGCTTCGTCTTTCCAGAGCTTCAAACCTTTCATCAACAGCATATAGACGCCGCCTATTCCGATTCCGGTGAACACATGTTTGGCGCGAACACCGCCTTCTTCGCCCGCTTCAAGAACCTGGGCGCAAGCCGTTCCTTCGGGGAAGGGCAGCACCCCATGCTCTTTGACGATCAAATAACGCCGCAAAGGAATCATCATCAACGCGCCGATAAAACCGCCGATCAAGGTCATTAAAAACGTGAGCGTCATGGACGGCAAATGAGGCAAACTCGCCTCAGGCACCCCGTCCCAACGCAACAAATACCGCAGCACCAAAAAACCGGGAATGGTGAAAATAACGCCCGCGGCCAAAGACTCGCCCGATGATGCGATGGTCTGAACCATGTTGTTTTCAAGGATGGTGCCCCGGCGCATGACCCCGCGCAGAATGGCCATGGACATCACCGCGGCCGGGATGGATGCTGAAATCGTCATGCCGATTTTCATGCCCAGATAAGCGTTAGCCGCGCCGAAAACAATGCCCAACAGGGAACCCAAAACAACGGCGCGAACCGTCATCTCGGGAACAATTTTATCGGCGGGAATATAAGGTTGAAATTCTTTCGGCGAGTCGCCGGACGATGAATGCTTATCTTTGAACACGAAACCCTCCTAATGACTTAAATTCTTTCGATTGATTCCCTGGATTATACGATCAAATACTGCGCGTTGGCATCGAGAAATTCTAAAATCATCACAGTTCTATGGGCGGATTTCTTTTAAGGCGCCTCGCTTTCATACCTTTGGTCCTGGCGGGCCTATCTATTCTTATTTTCGCCCTGCTCCAGCAGCTTTCGCCTGAGATGCGGGCCGCCCTCTATATCAAAGACCCTCGGCAGCTTTCCGCGATTGAAGAAGTGATTCAGACCTATCATTTAAGGGACCCCATTTACGTTCAATACGCAGGCTGGTTGAAAGAAGTTCTCAAAGGCAATTTAGGCTGGTCGGAGACCGCCAAAATGACGGTTTGGGAAGCCATCAAGGTTTATTTTCCGGCCACGCTCGAGCTGACCGTTATTTCCTTTGCCATGACTCTAGTCATCGGGCTTTGGCTGGGCACGATTTCAGCGGTGCACAAAGACAAAATGATCGATCATGTCAGCCGCTTTATTTCGATCACAGGCACCTCGTTCCCGACCTTCGTCATCGGCCTTGTCTTGCTCATGATTTTTTACGGCAAATTCGGCTGGCTGCCTCCCGGACGATCCTGCCCGGAAATCCAGCTCTTGATGGGCTTCGGGGAATACAAATTGTATACAGGCAGCATGATCATCGATGGAATTTTAAACGGCAAATTAGCCGTCGCTTGGGACGGGCTCAAACATATTATCCTGCCGGCCTTGACCCTGACCTATGTGGAGATCGCGCTGTTGATGCGCGTCACACGCTCTTCGATGCTGGAGGAGCTGGGCAAAGATTACGTGCGCACGGCGCGGGCCAAGGGCCTCGATGAAAGAACCGTGATCACCAAACACGCCAGGAAAAACGCCATGATCCCGGTGATCACGCTCTCATCCATTCTCTTCGTGGCGCTGTTGGGCGGGGTGGCGATCACGGAAACCGTATTCGACTTTCCCGGCATCGGGCGATGGGGTTTAAACGCGGCGCAGCAATTGGATATCCCCGGAGTTCTGGGTTTTGCGAGCCTATCCGCGGTTCTTTTCGTCATCGGAAACACCTTGGCCGACGTTCTCTACGCTATTGTGGATCCGAGGATTAGGCTTCAATGACCGGCTTTTCTCATGTGGCGGCGGCTTAAAACCAATCCCCTGTCTCTGGTCGGACTGGGATTAATCGCTTTTTTTGCGTTCGTGGCTCTTTTAGCCCCGGTGTTAGCCAAACCCCAGGCCAATGCCCGCGACCCCTATCTGATTCCTCAGGAATCATTCGCCATCGACCCTCAACCCCCGCGCCGGGGATTTCCCTTCGGCACCAGCCAGGAATCTTATGACCTTTACTACGGCATCGTATGGGGAACGCGCACGGCCTTTAAAGTCGGGCTCACCATCGTGGGCATTTCCATGTTCATCGGCGTTTTGGTCGGCAGCATTGCCGGTTATTACGGCGGCTGGATTGATGAAATTATCATGCGCTTTGTGGATATTATCTTGGCGTTCCCTAGCTTCGTTTTGGCCGTGGTCATTGTGGCGGTCTTAGAACCGGGTTTGGACAAAGTCATGACCGCCCTGGCTGCCGTTTCCTGGCCTTCGTACGCCCGTCTGTTGCGAGGGGAGATTTTAACCGTCAAACAACAAAACTATGTTGAAGCGGCCCGGGCGCTCGGCGCCGGCACCACAAGAATCCTGGCCAAGCATATCCTGCCCAATGCGATTTATCCCTTGGTCATCGTCGGCTCCATGTACATGGGCCAAGTGGTGATTACGGCCGCGGCCTTCAGCTTCGTGGGCTTAGGCGCGCCGGTGGGTTATGCCGATTGGGGGCAATTGATCAGCCTTTCGAGAAACTGGATTATCGGCACGCCCGGCAATGCTTTCGCTTATTGGTACACGTTTTTCTTCCCGGCGCTCGCCATTTTCCTCTTTGTGCTAGGATGGAACTTGCTTGGCGATGCGTTCCGAGACATTCTGGACCCAAGAATGAAAGAGTAGAGGAGGACCCTGTGACCCTGACCGACCTGCTGGAGACACGCGCTAAGGAAAACCACAACACCGTAGCTTATGTTTTCAAAGACTCCAAAATTACCTTCAAACAATTAAACGCGGACGTCGACTCCGTCGCAGCCGCTTTATCGCGCCTTGGCGTCAAAGAAGGGGATCGCTTCGCCATCTGCATCCGTAATGCTCCGGCCTTCATCATCACTTGGTTCGCTCTGGCTAAGCTCGGGGCCATCGCCGTTCACATCAACTTCATGGTCAACGAAGAGGAACTGGCCTACATCCTTAAGGATTCCGGCTCAAAAGGCATTATCAGCCAGAAAGAATTCCTGGGCAAAGTGCGCCAGGCTGCGGCCCAATCCGGGACAGGGCTCCTCGTCTTGACGGATGAAGAACCCAAAAACAAAAACGAATACCGCTACGAAGAGCTCAAATCAAAATACGCCGGCCAGCCCTACCCGAAATTTGCCGCGGAAGAGAACACCACGGTCACCATCCTTTATACATCGGGAACCACGGGCAAACCCAAGGGAGCCATGCTCTCCCATCATAATCTCTACTCAAATGCCGTGACTTCCATCCAATACCTCGGACTCGTTTCCCGCAAAGAAAGAATTCTTTGCATTTTGCCCATGTTCCATATTTTCGCCTGGGCGTCGATCGTCCTCGTGGGTATGGCCGCTCCCTGCCTGATCCTGATCGTCGAATCCATCACCCCGCCCGATCTCTGGTTGAAGCTCATGGCTAAATGGAAGGTCACGCTATTTCCGGCCGTGCCGCCTCTTTATCATGCGCTATCCACAAAAGCCAAGGGCATTAAACGATTGGTTTTGAGGTACTGGTTCTTCAGGACGGTCAAACGGGCCATTTCCGGCGCCGCGCCGCTGCCCTTGGAAGTCTTGAAAACCTTTGAAAAAAAATTCGGAGTGCCGATCCTCGAAGGCTACGGTTTAACGGAGACAAGCCCCGCGGTTTCCGTCAACACCTTGGCCTATCGCAAAGCGGGCAGCGTAGGCAAAGTGATCCCGGGCGTCAAGGTCAAAATCCTCGATGACAATGCAACGGAGCTCCCTCAGGGAGGAGAAGGGGAAATCTGCGTCAAAGGCGCCAATGTTTTTCAGGGTTATTGGAGGCTCCCCGAGGCCACCAGGGAATGCTTCACCTCGGACGGTTACTTTAGAACGGGCGACATCGGCCGCTTCGATGAGGAAGGCTACCTTACCATTTGCGATCGAAAGAAAGACATGATCATCGTCAAGGGCCTGAAAGTATTCCCCGTGCAAATTGAAGAAATGATCATGCGCCACCCCAATGTCCAGGAAGCCGCTGTTTTGGGCGTCCCGCAGGAAGACGGGGATGAAATCATCCAGGCTTATGTGACGCCTAAGAAAGGAACCGAGGTGAAAAAGGAGGAAGTCCAGGATATCCTGGCTTCTTTGCCGGCGTACAAAAGGCCCAGGGACATCGAATTCCGTGACGAGCTGCCCAAAAATGCGCTCCAGAAAATCCTCAAACGCGAATTGCGCCGTGAGGCCCAAGAAAAATTAAAGGCCCGGCGCATGGCGGCCAAAGTATAAACTCCGCTGCAATAGAGTATCGAGGTGCTGCCTGAGGCGCTGTTAAAAAAACTTGTCTCCCTGGAGCGCTTAGGGGGGCCGCTTTATCTCGTCGGAGGCGCGATTCGCGATGAATTGCTCAAGCACGAGACCAGGGATTTCGATCTGATCAGCCCAAAAAACGCCCTGCAAATCGCCCATCGCTTCGCCCAGGAAAACCAAGGACGCCTCGTTGAGCTTGATGATCAACGAAAAATTTTTCGGGTGGTTCTCGGCTCGCCCGGACAACGCGCCTATTTCGACTTCGCCGATTTCCAGGCGCCGAATTTGGAGGAAGATTTATTATCAAGGGACTTCACCATCAACGCCATGGCTTTGCCCGTGGCTAAAATCCGGGCCCGGCCGCTGGCCGGGGCCATCATCGACCCCTCCGGCGGACTCAAGGACTTGACCCGCCGGGTTCTAAAAACCGGCCGGGAGAAAAACCTGACCGATGATCCCCTGAGGCTTTTGCGCACGTTCAGGTTTTCAGCCGCCTTCGGTTTTAACATCGATAAAAGCACCTTCCGCTGGGTCGCCGAGCATGCCGCAAAAATCCGAAAAGCGGCGCCGGAACGAATCCGCTTCGAACTGTTGTCCATTTGCTCCACGCAGCGCGCAACAGGCGCCTTCAAAGAAATGGACAAAGCCGGGCTGCTCACGCAAATTTTTCCGGCGCTGGAACGCGCAAGGAACCTGGCCCCGCAATATTACCGCCAGGGAGGCGTCTTGGGCCATGCCCTGGCCGCGGTCGGATGCTTTGAAGCGGGCCTCGAAGAAATTCCCCGGCGCTGGCCCAATTTGGGCCGTAAAATTTCAGTTTACGTCAATACCTCCATGTCCGGCGGGTTCAAACGCTCCGCCGTGCTCAAACTGGCGGCTTTAGTCCACGACATCGCCAAACCGCATACGGCCAAAAAAATCAGCGGACGGCTGCGCTTCTTCGGGCATGATAAAAAGGGCGCGGCGCTGTTTAAAAAAATAGGGGAACGGCTGCGCTTCTCCAATGAAGAAATCGCCTACATCGCAAAAATCATCGATGCTCATTTAAGACCCGGCAATTTGGCCGAGCAGCCGGCGGTCACGGACCGGGCCGTTTACCGTTTTTTCCGCGATTTGGGCGAAGACGGCGTGGGCGTGCTGTTGTGCGCGCTGGCGGACCATCAAAGCTACATCGCCAAAAACCGCCGGTGGGATAAACGCGAGCCTTCGATCCAAACCGTCCGGTACCTGCTGACGCGCTATTTCGAAGAAAAGAAAAAAGTCGTGCCCCCTAAAATCGTCGACGGCAACGATGTGATGCGCGTCCTCAAAATCGGGCCCAGCCGCGACGTCGGCAAAATACTCAAAAAAATCCAGACCCTCCAGGTTGATGGAAAAATAAAATCCCGTGAACAAGCCGTCAAATATCTTGACCGCCTTAAAAAGAAAAACGCCGCTTAAACAACGATTCAAACAAGCCAGAGACGCCGCCTTCTGGCTGATCCTGGCGTTTCTGACCATCCGCTATTACCACGGGCTGTTCACGGGAAGATTCAAAGATTTGGTTTTGGACCGGCTTAGCGGCTTTTGATCCCGCTCGTCAGCCTCTTTACATCCTTTGGTTCGCCGGTTTGATCGGGCTGTTTAAACCGTGGATTCTGGGATTGCTGGCCATGCTTTCCATAGCGTTTTGTCGGCGCCAAATGACCGCCTGGATCGGCGAAATCCGCCGATCCATCGGCGCATTGGCTCAAGAGATAAAAAATGAATACCGGGACAAACAGGCCGTCTACATCGGCGCTTTGATCATGATTTCAATCGCCTTGGCGATCACCTTCGCGATCGCCAGCCATGCTCCGGCCGTTTACAGAGATGATCTCTCTTATCATCTCTATCTGCCCAAGGCTTATCTGGAGATGGGCCGCATTGCGCCAGTTCCATTTCACCAAGCCCAAAGCTATTACCCGCATCTCTTTAATATCAGCTATATCCCGGCCCTGGCCTTCGGCGGCGAATTGGCCGCAAAAATGATGAATTTTTGCTGGAGCTTGGTTTTAGCCGGCCTGGGCATTTGCCTGGCTTTGCGGGCCGGAGCAAGCGCTCTCACGGCTTGCACCGCCGGAGCCGCTGTCTTGGCCACGCCCCTGGTGGGGGAAATGAGCCAAACGGCCTTGGCTGATCTGCCCGCCGCTTGTTTCGCTCTAGGCGGCCTGCTGGCGCTGCTGGCTTATCAAAACAAAACCCCGGCGCCCGTCGCCATATTAAGCGCCCTGGCGCTCAATAAATACACGTCCTGGAGTTTTCCTCTGGCAACGGCCATGATCTTCGCCTGGCAAACGCGAAACAACGCGCGCTTCTTGTTCCGCGGCGTTTTTCAATTCGCCTTATTTTCCATGACCGCGTTGCTGCCCCTATGCGCTTATCTATGGTGGACCATGGGCAGCCCTTTCTACCCGCTGCCTTTTCTCAATGGATTCCCTTACGATTCTCTTGAAAAAGCCAATTTAGCGGCTACGACCATTAATCGCAACCCGGCCATGCTTTTATCCTATTGTTGGGAACGATTCTTAAGCGGCGGCGGGCTTGACGGCGGGGCTTACCTGGCGTTTTGCCCGCTGATTCTCTTATGGCCGGACCTTCTTAAAGGGAAAACCGGACGAATCGCTCTATGGCTGGCGCTGGCTTTGGCGATCCGTTTTTTCGCGGGGGGACAATCGCAACTGATTTGGCGCTACATTTTGCCGGTGTACGCCGCAGGCGCTGTTTTAGGGATCCTGGTCTGGGGACGAGCGTTGGGCGAATGGCCGAAACGCCGGTGGATGCTGCGCTTGATGTTGGCCGCCCAACTCATTGTGCCCGGTCTCACGGCCATGGCCATGAGCGCCTTGCCGCAGGCTTTCTATAACGCCGGACGCCTCAGCGGCTCCGATTTTCTTGATCGCTACTACCCGAATGAAGGCTGGGAAATGCTTCTAACCGTCAATCATCTGCCCCCTCAAAGCCGCACGGCCGTGATCGACCATCATGCCACGCCTTATCACTACAAGGACCTGGGCCGCCATTTGTGGCAAGTGCCGCATGAAATCCTCCTTCAAGACGATCCATTGAGAATCGCCGAAGCATTGAAACGCGAACAAATCACTCATGTATTGTTCATCCATAGTCAATGGGAACGGACGCGAACTCCCAATGGCGTCCTGTGGAACGCCGTTTACTTTGCGCCTTATATCCAATGCCGCTGGTGGACGAATAAACGGCTTGATTTCCTCAAATCCGTAAGTTGGACGTGGGGCGCCGTGCTATTTAAAATCGAACCGGCGATCGGCCGGCTATAGGGGTCCCTGACCCATGGCTCCGATTCTTCTTCTTCCAAAAAATCTGCTGTTAGCCATGGCCATGTTTTTGTTGTGCGGCGCCCTGGGAAAGGCCGTTCTTCGTTTCAATTTAAAAAATGAGCAAGCCCCTCCGGAGCAATTGCTGATCGAGCTCTTGCTCGGTTATGGACTTTGGCTTTATGTCTTTTTTGCCATGGGACTTTTAGGACTCTTCAATCGCTGGGCTTTTTTGGTTTGGGCCGTCGCCTCCGCAATTTTATTACGCAGCAGCATTGTCAGCTTCATCAACGAAAGCCTGACGCTCGTGCGCCAAGGCATGCGCCGGGTGAGCGGCCTAGGCCCAGGGCAAACGGAAAAAATACTTCTCTCAACGGCGTTAGCCCTGACGCTCATCATCGCCGTCATCCATTTATTCACCTGCCACACGCCCGGCATTGTTCGCGACGATTTGTCTTACCACCTTTACCTGCCTAAAGCTTACCTGAACATGGGTCGCATGGCGCCGCCGCCCTTTGATCAAGCTCAAAGTTATTACCCGCAAATACTCAATTTAATTTATGTGCCGCTCATGGCTTTCGGCGGCGAATTGGCTGCAAAGATGATGAACTTTTTTTGGGCTATTGTGCTTGCCTTATTGGCCGCATGCCTGGCCGCAAGAGTATCGGGCAGCGCCCGGTCCGGGCTTGCGGCCGGGCTCGCTCTTTTCGGATCTCCCGTGCTGCTTCAACATTCATCCATCGCATCAACCGATATCGCGGCCGCGGGTTTTTGCCTTGGGGGATTTTTGGCTTTTCTGCTCTATCGCGAAGAAAAAACGCCTCTATGGATCACCGCGGCCTTGGCCGCCCTGGCGCTCAACAAATACACGGTTTGGAGTTATTGGGCGGCCCTGATCGTTTGTTTCATCGCCGTCGAGCGCAAAAACATATCAACGATCGGGCGCGGACTCGCCATGTTCGGGCTTTCGGCGGCTTTTGCGCTGGGCCCTTTTTGCCTCTATCTTTGGGTTATTCGCGGCAACCCTCTCTATCCCATGCCCGCCTTCGGATTGCCCTTCATCGAGCTGGAATGGGCGGACCGCCTGGGCACGTCCATGCGCCGGGACTCGGCGACATTGGGATCGTATTTTTGGTCGCGTTTTTTTTCCGGCCGCGTTCTTGAAACAGGTCCCTACGTGGCCTTTATTCCGGCCGCTCTTTTATTGAACGGATTCTGGCGCAACAACCGGCTTCTGCTGTCGGCCTGGATTGCGCTGGGATTTATTCCCCGGTGCTTTGCCACCGGCGAGCATCATCTCATCGCCCGCTACAATCTCTCCATGCATGCGGCCGCGGCTGCGCTCGCGTTGGCAGCCTGGTGGCTGGCGCGGGAAACTTATCCCAAGGCGCGCGGATTATTGAATATTCTATTTGCCGCCGGAATTATTTTTCCTAACCTAGCCGCTTCCGGCCTCAACGCCTTGCCCGCCCTTAAATCCAATTTCAAATCATCGGGAGACGCTCAATTTCTTGAACGATACTACCCCAGCGAAGGCTGGGAGATGGTTCAATTCGTCAATCGCCTGCCCCCGGAAAGCCGGGTGGCGGCGCTCGATCATCATTTCATGCCTTATCACTATAGAGACTTGGGCGGGTTCATCAGGCAAGCGCCCTATCGCATGCTCCTTCTTAATGACCCAAAGGAAATTGAAAAAACGCTCCGGCGGGAAAAAATTACCCATGTTCTTTTTGTGACTTCGCAATGGCGATTGCTCAAATCCGCCTCAGGATACCTTTGGGAAGGCGCGTATAGCCACGGCTTTGTTCAATGCCGCTGGTGGGAACATTCGCAAAACCTCGGTTTTTTGGAGGCTATTTTCAAATCAAAGGGAGGAATTCTCTTTAAACTAAAAAGAACGTGACAAAAAACCGGATCAATCCCCGGCTTCTTCTGTTCTCGATAAAAGTCCGCTCTTAATCCTCTCCAAAATAAAACTCAGCGATGAATCGGAAACGGCGGCGCCCGCTGCTACGCCGACCAAACTAGTGTGAGCGGCATCAAAAGCCCTGTTGACCACCGCAACCTTTTCCTCCCTCGTCCTGCGGGTGCGCGCATCGTGAATAAAACCGCGAACGACTTCACGCTTAAGTTTCCCGGCTTCGCCGGCCCTTCGCCGTCCGACCATGGCGCCAAGAAACTCCTGGGCTAAATCCCCATGGCGGATCTTGTAACTCAACCAAATATCCCTGAAATCTTCTTCCTCGAAATTAAAATCAATGCCGAAAGGCGTCTCAGATTTTAACTCGAGTAAAATCGGAAGAACCTCTTCACATTCTTGCTGAGTCTGGGTATGCTGGTAGCTTGATCCCGTAAAAAGGCCATCCTCGTGCCACTGATCAAGGGCTTGGCAAATTTTGGATATTTCTTTATGCAGAACATCGATGCACTGGGCGTTCACTTGCTGGCCGTCGTTTTCTCCGCAATTAACAGCGGCATGCAGGGATGCGCTGCCGAAAAAAACAACCAACCCGAAAACTGATAATGGCCGTGGAATCTTGCTGATCATTGCCCGGACCTCCTTTCTACCGCTACTATTTATGTAACAGAACAACCGTCAAAAATCAATAACGGCCGGCTTCAATCGGCAGCGGTTGTTTTTTTAACCAAGGCATCCTTAGGGTCCCTTATGCGCAAAAGTCCGGAAGAAGCGACCAGCATCAATAACGGCATAATGGCCTCGCGAAAGCGCACAATCATGTAAAAGCCGGAATGAATGCCCCATTTATAAAGAATAATCAAAGCAATCGCCGCCCAGAGAGGCTCTTTTCTGACCGGAAGCCCGAATACGCCCAGGATAAACAAGGCGAAAACCGGCAAGTAACTGACGACATAAAGAATATTTTGTTTTATGGAAACGGCGTTTGGGGTCAAAAACGGCCTCCAAAAATGGACCATATTACCGGCCCAGATATACAGCGCCCGGCCCGGATTGCGGCGCACGTAATTTAAGGCATCGTTCATCAGCCATTGCTTGGACTCGATCTCCGTCATCGGTTCAAGCCTAGCGACGGTCGCGGAATCGAAAGGAATTTCTTTGCCGGAAAAACGGTAATCAGGGTGATACGTTTCCCAAAACATGCGCGCAAAATTCGTGCTGATGGGGATGAACCGCCGGTGGATCAACCAATTACGAACCGTCCAAGGAGCCAGGCCCAGCGTCAAAAACAAAGCGAACAAGGCGGGCTCCAGCAAGCGCCGGCAAGACGCTCCCAAATAAACGATGAGGATGCCTGCGGCCAACAAATATTCTCCTCGAAAAAGAGTCATCAAAGCCCAGAGCAGGCCCCCTAACGATGGAAATACGTAACGCTGCCACGATTTCTCCGGTTTTGGGCATTTAGCCGCCAGCAACAGCAGCCCGATCAGCATGTCCGTGGCAATGGCGTGCGGATTGACTCTGGTCGACCAAAAAAGCTGCGGCGGATAAAACGCCCAAATCCAGCCCGCGATCCTTCCTTTTTTGCCCATCAAACGCTCGCCCAAGGCGGCCAGCCATAAACAGGCCAAGGAGCTCAATAAAATAATCGGCCACCTCAGAGGATCGAAGGTGCGGCCGAAAAAAAACACGCACAGCGCCGTCAAATAACCCATGGCCGGGGGCAGGTAAGATTGATAGCGGACATTCTCCAGGTTCATGGGATGAGTCCACGGCCCTTCGCCTTTAAGAATATGCTCGGCCATATTCAGATAAGTCCCATCGTCATCCCCATGATCTCCGGGGCCGATGAGCCATGCCATCAACAGCCGGGCGATCAACGCCGCGCTGAAAAGGCTTAAGCGGGGGTATGTTTTGATCCAGGCGAAAACGCCGGAGGGTTTCTGCTGAGGCATCAATTCAGGTTAAAAAACGCTTGTAGAAAAGAAAACAAATATTTTCGAGGCCGACTTTCCAGGGCAAAAGTTTGGTTTCGCCCAAGCGCTCGGCGTAAACGATGGGGTATTCGCCGAAACGAATGTCCGGATTGGTCATGGCTTCGATTTTGATCTCTTCGGAAAAATTCCAATTATCGGAAAGAAGCTTCATCTTGGGCAGCACGCTTTTCTTGAACACCCACATGCCGGAGAGTCCGTCCGTTATTTTTTGTCGGTATAGGATCACGATCAACAGCGTGATCACCACATTGCCGAAAAAATTCCTAAAACGCATGCTCTCTTGATGCCTTAAGGGGAAACGCGAGGCTGAGACAAAATCTAAATTTTTTTCGCGAATGTAGTCGATGATTTCTCCGGCGGTTTCAAAAGGGTAAGTGCTGTCTCCGTCCGCAGCCACGACGAGATCGCCTTGAGCCGCCTGAAAACCGACTTTATGAGCCAAGCCATAACCCCGGCGCCGCTCAACAATGACTTTGGCGCCCATTCCCTGAGCGATTTGGGCTGTCCGATCCTTTGAGCCGCCGTCCACGACAATGGTCTCATCGACAAAAGCCGGAACTTTTTCCAGCGAGGCCCGGATGCCCGATTCCTCGTTGAGACAAGGCAGGACCAATGAAACTTTTAGTCCTTTATACATGGAAAATCATTATGGCATACTACTTTTTCCTATGCGGGTTTTTGTCACTGGGGGAGCCGGATTTATCGCAAGCAATCTCTGCGAACGCCTGCTTCAAGAAGGACACCACGTAACCGCGTTCGACAACCTGCTCTTAGGGCGCCTTCAATTCATCGCTCCCCTTCGATCGGACGCAAAATTTCGCTTTATCAAGGGCGACCTGCTTAATCCACCGGCCCTTAAACGCGCCATTACCGGCCATCAAGCGGTGTTTCACATGGCCTGCAACTCGGATATTCAAAAAGGCACGCTGGCTACGGACACCGATTTGAAGCTGGGTACGCTGGCCACGTACAATGTGCTTGAGGCCATGCGCTTAGCCCGCATACGGCAAATCGTCTTTGCCTCGACCTCCGCCGTTTACGGTGAATCGACGGCGCTGCCGACGCCGGAAGACTACGGCCCCCTGCTGCCGATTTCGCTTTATGGAGCGAGCAAGCTGGCGGCCGAGGCCCTGATCTCATCCTTCGGGCATTGTTACAACGTCAAGGCATGGATTTTCCGCTTCGCCAATATCGTCGGCAAAAACGGCACGCACGGAGCCCTCGTTGATTTCATCCGCAAGCTAAGGCGCAACCCGCGCCGTTTGGAGATTTTGGGCGACGGGCGCCAAGCCAAGCCCTACCTGCATGTCGCCGATTGCGTGGACGGCATGATGCACGGCTGGGAAAAAAGCCGGGCGCCGCTCAATGTCTTCAATCTAACGCCCGATGACCGGACCAATGTCCGGGATATCGCGCGCATCATCGTGCGGCGGATGGGTTTACCATCGGTCCGCTTCGCTTACACCGGAGGATCGAGGGGCTGGCCCGGGGACGTGGCTCGCGTGCTGCTCGACGGCCGCCGCATGAAAAAACTGGGCTGGAAACCGCCCTTACGCTCGGATCAAGCCGTGAAAAAAGCGGTTGATGATCTGCTTGGGCAGTTATGAAGGACTGCCAAGTCGTCATTCTGGCCGGAGGCCTGGGAACCAGGCTGCGCCCCCTGACCTTGTCCATGCCCAAACCCATGATCGAAGTCGCCGGGAAGCCGTTTCTCGAACATCAAATGCTCATGCTTAAGAACCAAGGTTTTCGGCGCATGCTGCTTCTGACCGGCTATAAAGCGGAGGCGGTCGAAAATTATTTCGGCGATGGAACGCGCTGGGGCCTTGAGATCAACTACTCCAAAGAAAAAAATCCGCTGGGCACGGGAGGCGGGCTTAAATTAGCCGGACCTTTCCTCGATAATATTTTCATGCTCTTAAACGGCGACTCTTATTTGCCGATCAACTACGTGAAATTTCTGAATGCGTTCAACAGCAGCTCCTCTTCGGGCCTTTTATCCATTTATGACGCCGGCAAGGAAAACCTCGGAACGCCGGGCAATATCGAATTGAACGGGCAAGGCCGCATCCTTGCTTACAGCAAAAAACGCAGCCAGCCGGCGCCCTTTGTGGATGCAGGCGCCTCCTGCTGGCGCCGGCAAATCATCGATTTGATCCCGCCCGGGAAACCCGTCTCCCTGGAGGAAGATATCTACCCCGGCCTGATTCGAGAAGGAACATTGGCCGTCTACAAAGCCGAAGCGCGCTTCTACGACATCGGCACGCCCGAGCGCGTTGAAGCGTTCGAACAATACTTAAAAACGCAGGGAACGCGCGCATGATCATCACGCGCACTCCTTTTCGCATCAGCTTGGCCGGAGGCGGCACGGATCTGGCCGAATTCTACGCGCGTGAGGAAGGCGCGGTGGTGAGCTTTGCCATCGACAAGTACATGTACATCACGGTGCACCCGCGTTTTGAAAAAACGATCCGCGTCAGCTATTCCAAAACCGAAATCGTGGACAGGCCAGACGACCTGGAGCACCCGATCGTGCGCGAGGCCCTGAAAACCACGGGCATCGACAGCCATATCGAAATCATTTCCATGGCCGATATTCCGGCCAATACCGGATTGGGCTCCTCGTCATCGTTCACCGTGGGGTTATTGCATGCCCTCTGGTCATATAAAGGAAAACGCGTCGGGGCCGAGGATTTGGCGCGGCAAGCTTGCGCCATTGAAATCGAGCGCTTGAAAGAGCCCATCGGCAAACAGGATCAATATATCGCGGCCTACGGCAATCTGCGCCAAATCCGTTTTCTGCCCAACGGCCTGGTCAGAACCAAGGCTTTGTCGGTCAAACCCGCAGTCCGCCGGGCGCTGGCCGATAACCTCCTGGTCTTCTACACCGACATGACGCGCCGGGCCTCGGATATTCTCAGCGAACAGAAAAGGCAAACCGCGGATAAAATGTCGGTTTTAAAGGCCATGCGGGACATGGCCGATGAACTGGCCCGCGTCCTGGAGAAAGGGCAAAAACTCGACCGCGTAGGGGAAATCCTGGATCAAAGCTGGGCGCTGAAAAAATCGCTGGCTCCGGGCATCACCAACCCCCGGATTGAAGAACTCTACGATGACGCCCGCAAAGCCGGGGCGATCGGCGGCAAAATTTTGGGAGCTGGGGGCGGCGGTTTCCTTCTTCTTTACGCGGCTCGCGGACGCCAGGGAGCCGTGCGCCGGGCTTTATCCAGCCTGCGCCCTTTAACGTTCGCGCTGGAGCCGCGCGGCAGCGTCATTGCTCACCGGAATTAACGCGCCCATAATCATCGGCCAGCCTGATAATATCGTCTTCGCCCAGATAAGAGCCGACCTGCACTTCGATCAGGATAAGTTTTGTCGAACCCGGATTGCCCAGACGATGCAAAGACCCCTTCGGTATAAAACAGGATTGATTCGCTTTAAGGCGAAATTTCCTCCGGCCGCAGACGACTTGGCCGATGCCTTGGATCACGGTCCAATGCTCGGCGCGATGACGGTGCTTTTGAAGGCTCAGCCGTCTGCCGGGGAGCACTTCAATTCTTTTGACTTGATAACCCGCGCCTCGCTCAATAACGAGCCACCGACCCCAAGGACGCGCATGAGCGGCTCGGATCAGGGAACGACGGCCTGTCTTCTTTCGCATAACCCTGTAAAGTTTAGGAAAATTAACGGTCGACTGAAAAATTCATGACTCAACATTTCTGGCTGCGTTACCTTTGGTCGTTCCTGCCGCCGTCTTGGCGCCAAGGCAGGGTTTATCGGGAAACCATGGCCATGCTTGAACAACATCAAAATTGGTCCAAAGACCGGCTCGATTCTTTTCAAATCAACGCCACGAGCCGCATCCTCGAGCACGCCTACCAAACGACCTCCGGCTATCGCCGCCGCTTCGATGAATGGGGCGTGAAACCGTCCGATTTCAAAACTCCGGAGGACATCCGCAAATTTCCCACCATCGCCAAAGAGGACCTGCGCGACGGCCTTGAGGAATTCAGCTCCGACGCCGTGGCCAAGAGCCGCCGCGTTTATGTCACGACCGGAGGATCGACCGGCATCCCGTTCGGGCTTTACTGGGTCAAGGGCTACAATATCCCCAAGGAACGCGCCTTCATCGACGCTCAGAGAAAACGCATCGGATTCAACCCCGGCGACAAGGTCGCCGTGTTTCGGGGCGGCTTCGTCGGCACAGCGGAAAAAAATGGGCTTTGGCGCTATGACCCCGCGCATAACGAACTTCATTTTTCTTCCTACCATCTTAAGGAGCCTTTCCTGGAAATGTTTCTGGAACAATTGACTAAATTCGCTCCTGATTTTCTCTACGGATACCCATCCGCGTTCGTTCTTTTAGCCGGCTATGTCAAAGAAAAAGGCGGCTGGCCGGGAAAACCCCTCAAGGGCGTCATGGCCGGTTCCGAAAATATCTACCCCGGCCAACGGGAGTTGATTCAAAACGTGTTCGGGTGCCGGGCCTTCACCTGGTACGGCCACAGCGAGGCCGCTGTGTTGGCCACGGAATGCGAACATTCCAGCGACTATCACGTCATCGCCGAATACGGCTTAGCCGAAGTTCTGGACCGGGAAGGCCGGCCCGTGACGCAGGAGGGGGAAGCGGGAGAAATCGTGGGCACGGGCTTCTACGGCTGGGCGACGCCGTTTATTCGCTACAAAACGCGCGATCTGGCCGTGCTTGGGCCCGGCCGTTGCGAACGCTGCAACCGCAATTACCCGCTTTGGCGCCGGGTTCAAGGCCGCCTTCAAGAATTCATCGTCACCGGCTCTGGCCGTCCGATCTCCATGGTCGCGATCAACATGCACACACCCGTCTTTGACAATGTGCGCCAATTCCAGTTCTATCAGGAAAAACCCGGCGAGGTTGTCTTACGCTTGGTCAAAAAACCGGCCTATGGTCCGCAGGACGACGCGAATATCCTCCGTGGAATCGGAGAGAAACTGGGCCCGGACACGAAACTTGTTCTGGCGGCCGTGGACGCCGTCGAATCCGCGCCGTCGGGAAAAAATCGCTTCCTTATTCAGAAACTTTCCTTGGACCGGTACTTGGGCGATCAACAATCGTTCAAAGAATTGCTGGCTGATCAAATCGAGCCGCCGTCGGGCTCGAATCAAAAATAAATTTTATGTGCGGCATTATCGCGATCTGGTCCAGGGAACAGCCGGTTGGCGAGCAAGAACTGCGCGAGCTCACCGATTGCCTGAAACACCGCGGCCCCGACGGCGAAGGCACGCTGCTGGTCACGCCTCAACTGGGCCTGGGCCACCGGCGTCTGGCCATCATCGATTTATCCCCCAGCGGCCGGCAGCCCATGAAAGACCTTCAAACGGGCAACGTCGTCACCTATAACGGCGAACTCTACAACTACAAAGAATTAAAAAAAGAGCTCGAAGGCTTCGGCCATGTTTTCCGCAGCACCTCGGACACCGAGGTTCTACTCAAAGCTTATGCGCAATGGGGAATGGATTGCTTAAAGCATTTTTACGGGATGTTCGCTTTCGTTTTATGGGACGCCAAAAAACAGGCGCTTTGGGCCGCGCGCGACCGATTAGGCATCAAGCCTCTTTACTGGGTTCAGGACAATGAACGCGTGATCATCGCCTCGGAGCTCAAAAGCCTGCAGCCCTACTTGAAAACGACAAAGCAACTTCGCTTGAACGAAAACGCCCTGGCCTTCTATTTAACCATGCGCTCGGTTCCGACCGACGACATGCTCATGAGCCCGGTCAAACGCCTGGGCGCCGGGCAAACGCTTTGGTTCGAACGCCCGCACAAAACCCCGGAACAGACAGCCTATTGGCGATTAAGCGATCACTCGAAAGAACGGCCGGCTGACGAAGGCGAAGCGCTCAACGAGCTGGAAACCTTGCTGCGCCGGGCGGTTAAACGCAGGCTGGTCGCCGATGTTCCGGTGGGGTGTTTCCTCTCCGGCGGCGTGGACTCGTCGTTGGTCACCTTGTTCGCGGCGCAGGAATCCCAAGGCAAACCCGTTCATAGCTTTTCCGTAGACTTCGAGGAAGCGGCTTACAGCGAGCGCGTTTATTTCGACCATGTCGCCGAAGCGGCTAAAACCGAGCACCATGTATTCAGCATGAATGCGCGGACGTTCCTGGATTTTCTGACGGACTGGGTCGTGTACATGGATGATTTGGTTTCCGATCCTTCATCGCTGCCGCTTTATTTCGTGGCCAAGGAAGCCCAGCGCCACAACATCAAAGTGGTTCTTTCCGGGGAAGGGGCCGATGAACTATTGGGCGGTTATGACAGCTACCTTCAAATGATCCGGCTCAACCCGTTGAGAGGCCTGGCACGCTGGGCGCCTTGGGCCGGGCTCCTGTCCGGAGACGACCGGCGCGATCTCTGGAACCGCCTGGCCGGAAATCACCCGTTTAGGGGCACGGCCTATGTGTTCGGCGAATCCCTGCGAAGCCACTACTTGAAGAAAGATATTTCATTAGAACCCTGGGTCCATCATATTTATGGCCAACCAGGGACGCTGGGCCTGGTCAATCAAATGCTTTATTTCGACATGGCCACGCGCATACCGTCGGATTTGCTCATCCGCACCGACCGGGTGACCATGGCCGCTTCCATCGAATGCCGCGTGCCGTTTTTAGACCATGAGTTGGTCGAATCCATGCTGGGCTTGGCCGGCGGTTTGAAAATCAAAAACGGCACGGGCAAATACATCCTGAAAAAATTGGCACTTCGCTACCTTCCGGAAAATTTCGTTTTCCGCCCGAAAGTCGGTTTCAACGTGCCCTTGAACGAATGGTTTCAAAAAGAATTAACGGGCATGCTCGACGATATTTTCTTTAAAGAACGCCGCATCCAAGCGCTCAATTACCCGGCCATTCAGGAACTCATCAAAGAGCACCGGCAGGGCCGTTTCCAGAGCGCCAAAATTTGGAATTTGCTGGCCTTAGAGCTTTGGCACCGCAGGTGGATCAACGCTTAAACCTCACCGGCGCATCGTCCTGAAACCTCGTCCATCAGTTTCCGGCATCGGCTGGAACGCTTTTCAACACAGCGTCTAAAAAATAGTTGCAATCTACGGTCTTTCCTGTTATTCATTAATTGAGGGACCAATGACTGCTCCTAAAATTCTTATCGTCGATGACAACAGCGCGGTCATCGAATCCATATCTCACGCGCTGTCGGGTTTCAATTGCAACGTCTACAGCGCCACTTCCGGCCAGGAGGGATTGCGCCTTGCGCTCAAAGAACATCCCTCCTTAATCATTTCAGATCACCTGCTCCCTGACTTCAGCGGAGACCGGCTCATCAAAAAATTGCGCCAAACCAATGGATTTAAAAAAACCTCCTATATTTTAATGGGGTCTAAACCGATTCTCGACGACGCCTTACCTAAAGATCTGACGCTTCGCTGTTCGGTGCTGATCAAACCGTTCAAAGCAGCCGATCTTCTTGAAGTCGTTGAAGAGCGCTTGGGTCGCCCACTTTCCAGAAAAACCATCCCGTCGCAACCTCCGGAGAGGGAAACCGAAAGGATAAAAATCGCCGGCGACTATCAATTCCAAGCGCTCCATCAAGGCTTCTTCGTCCAACGCATATGGCATTGGAACAAACTGCACCTGGCGGCGGAAAAATTCCCGATCACCGGCAACGACAAACTTTTGGAAATAGGCTGCGGTTCCGGCAATTTCCTGGCTTGGGCGGCCGCAAAAGCCGAATCAGTCACGGGCGTGGACATTTCTCCCGACGCCGTCGAATTCGCCAGGCGCCAGTGCGCGGGGAGAAACAACGTACAATTAATGGTCAGTTCCGTATCGGATGCCCGATTCGCTCAAAACGCCTACACCAAAATCATTTCCCAGGAAGTCATCGAGCATCTCTATCGCCCCGAGATCGACCAGTTGATGGCAAAAGCCTACCGGGCGCTGGAACCGGGCGGGCTGTTTTTGATCACAACGCCGAATTATCGAAGCCTATGGCCTGTCATTGAGTGGACGATGGACCACCTGCATCTGGCGCCGGCTCTAGCGGGCTGCCAGCATGTTTCCAAATTTAACCGGCGGTCGCTGAGGGAATTATTTGCAGCCCATCATTTCAAAATCACAGAGGAAGGCAGTTTCAATTCCATCAGTCCATGGATCGGATTTCTACCCACGGATATCCTCAAGGCCATCAATCAGTTTGAATTCAATCGACTCGGCCGTTTCGGAAATCTGCTCTACATCATCGGCGAAAAACCCGGTAAATCTTAAGGGCAGGACCCGTCGTCCGGTCATCCGGTTGAAACTGACGCAACAACTCGGTTTTACTTTCCAAGTCGCTGAAAAATTTGGATAGACGCGGATTGGTATCGGCCCTGGCGCCCTCCGAGCTGGTAAGCGCATAACGCACGCCGGCCTCCTGCAAAGCCGGCAAGCCGCGCTCGACGTCCAAAAGATCATAGCCTTGCTGGGACCATTGCGTATGCCGTTCCATGGAAATCAACTCGCCGGAGGTGCGCAGCATGCGCAGAATCTCATAGCCGCCGCCCGGGTGCCCCTTAAGCATCAAATGAAAATAACGCGCGCGGGGATGGCCGATGGATGAAGTCTTTTGATAAAGGCGCTCGACCTGATCCTTGGTCATGGCCAGAGGCGGCCCTAAATAAATTTGATCGAGGAGAATGCGGCTGCCTTCGGGGATATGCTCCTCGATCCATTCCTTAGCCAGGGTCCTGGTGTCGGGCTTAAGATAATCCCGGCTGATGCCGACCGCGCCCCAGGCGCCCGGGATCAATAAAAGCCACCACCAGTTTTTAGCCGCTGCCTTGACCGTCTTCAACCAAGGCGCCTCCGCCGCGAATGACGCCAGCAAGACAACGCCTGGGAACAACGCGGCCACATAGCGCTCAGCCGCTGCCTGCCGGCTTTGGACGGCCATCACAACAAAACCCAAAGCCAGGGGTAACAACCCGAATAAAGCCGCCCGTCTGTTTTTCCGCCAGGCCAAAACAGCGCCGGCGGCAACGATCAAAGCGCCCAAGAGCGCAGGCCAGCCTAAAACCACCAACAAATTAGCGGCTGCGGCCAAACCCGCTTTCTCAGGAGTGCCTGTCAGCGCGCCCTGTCCATAAGATAAAAGATCACGCAAATCGCGGGCAAACGTTTGAAAATCAAAAAGCGCAAATGGCGTGCCCAGAAAAAAGGCGGCTACGGCGGCGGCATAACCCAAAACCAACGGCGCAAGGGCCGAAGCTCGCAGCCATGAACGGCCCTGGCTCAAGCCATGGGCCAAGACAAGCAGCGGCGCGATAAAACCCGCCGTGTATTGGCTTGAACAAGCCAGACCCATCGCTCCTCCCGCAAGGACATAGGAACGCCGGTCGCGCGCGCCGTTGAGGATGCGGGCGCATAAAAACCAAGCCAGCGTGGAAAACGCCAACATCAGCATATCCGGCTTGGCCACATGCCCGTAATTGACCAACCGGGGTGAAACAGCCCAAAGCCCGGCGGCTAAAAGCCCGGCGCGCTCGCCGGCCAAACGCTTGACCATGGCGTATAAAGGAAAAATAGCGGCGGCGCCTAAAAAAGCGGAAGCGCCCCGTGCGATGAGGTAAAAAGCGCTCGGGTCCCAAACAAAAAGCGCTCCGAAATCATCGGCTCCGCGCAAAAAACCGAACCCGGACCAAACAACGAAAAAAAGGCCGTAAAGAATGAACAACACATACATCCAAAGCGTCGGGTATTTAAACACATGAGGATTGAAATCGCCCGAACCGAAATACACGGCCAGGTTGATGTGATGCGGCTCATCCGGATGGTAAGTGCCGGGCAGCCCGAAATCGATTCCGGCCAAACGCAACAATAGTCCGGCCGATACAATCAGAAGAAACGGCTTCGGACAACGCCTGAGGAACTCAACCGGGCTTAACTTCATCCCGCTAAGTTTAGGAAAATCCATAGGTGCCCGAATTGTCCCTCGTCATCCCGGTTTACAACGGAGCGCCCATTCTGGAACAATCCATCGCCTATGCCTGCGGCTGGCTGAAGAATCGTTCCGCGGACTGGGAGCTTATTTTCGTCAATGACGGCAGCGCCGATGAAACGGCTCAAATCCTCAAAAGGCACGAACCGGCCATACGCTCGATTCACTTGCCTGAGAATCGGGGCAAAGGGTTCGCCGTGCGTCACGGTCTCGAACATACGAAAGGAAAATACCTCTTTTTTACCGATGTCGATTTTCCCTACGGACTCGACGTTATCGCCGAAGCGGCGGCGCTTTTAAAAACCTGCGAACTCGCGGTCGGCGACAGGCACCAGAGCGCCTCGCGTTATGAGGTGCGAGTTAATCTTGCGCGACGGGCGCTATCCTGGGCGACGTCGACCGTGGTGACACGCCTGTTCTTTCCCCGCGCTCTCGATATCAAAGACACGCAATGCGGCATGAAGGGAATGACGCGCCAAGCGGCCCAACGGCTTTTGCCTCTTTTGAGCGTGGATCGGTTCGCTTTCGATATCGAACTTCTTTTAGCGGCGGCGCTCCAAAACCTCAAGATCGCCCGCGTGCCCGTTGTGTTGAGGGAAAACCGCACCTCATCCGTGCGCCTCTTCGCCGATTCGGCGGGCGCCCTGCGCGACCTCATCGCCATTAAATGGCGGCAGATTCGAGGCTGTTATGGCTAAGGCCATCGCTTACTTAGCCTACGGCGGCGCGGAACGGACGGTGTTCGACTCACAGGTCGTCAACTTCCTCAAAAAAATCAACGGGCGGGGCGTCGCGCCTCAATTGTTCGTCTTTCATCCCTGGAAGGATTTTTTATTTAACAGGCCCTACATCGCCCAAAAAAAACGCGAATGTTTAGAAGCGACCGGCCAAGCGCCCGTGTTTTTGCCGCGCGTGCCCAGGAATATGCTCGGCTTGAACACCGGACAATTGAAGCGCGCCGTCGGCGAGGGCGCGTCCGTCATCCACGCGCGGGGCTTCCAAAGCGCGGCCCTGGCCTTGGCTCTTAAAAAAAGCCGCCCCGGCATTAAAGTCATTCTGGACTGCCGCGGGCTTGAGGCGCAAGAATACGCGCTGATTCTTGAAGGCGAAAAAAAACGCCGGCCTACGGCCATCGATCGCCGTTGGCTTGAAACGCTCAGGACTCTGGAGCGCGAGACGACCACGCAGGCGGATCATATTTTTTGCGTTTCCGAATCCTTGAAGCGCCACCTGATCGCGCATTACGGCGCCGTGCCCCAACGAATCGACGTCATCCCTTGCTGCGTGGACTTGGATCGATTCGATCAAACCCAAAAAACCCGCGATGAGTTGAGAAAAAAGCTGGGCATCGGGAACCGGCTGACGCTGATTTATGCGGGATCGATCCGCGCCTGGCAGCCGGCCCGCTGGCTGGCGATTGCGCTGTCGGCCATAAAAAAATTGAACCCCGCGTCCTGCCTGTTGATTCTGACGCCTGATCGCGCAGACGCCGAAGAAGCCCTGCGCCTTGAGGGCTGCTCACCGGATGATTACCGCATCCTGACCACAAGCCATGAATCCACGCCCGAATATTTGGCGGCTGCGGATATCGGACTCTTAATCCGGCCGCTGCATATCGTCAATCAAGTCGCCTGTCCGACCAAGGCCGGGGAATACCTGGCCGCGGGCTTGATGATTCTGGGCACCGCGCATCCCGAGGATTTGGCCGTATTGATCAACAAAGAAAAAGTCGGCCGCGTTGTCGCGGCTCCGGACGATCAGCGCGGACTTGAACAAGCGCTGCGCGAACTCAGAGCCCAGCTTTCAACGGATGCGGATTCCTGGCGCCAACGCGCCCGGAATATCGCTAAGACGGATTTTGGGTGGGAAACTTATTTGCCGGTAATTCTTAAACGTTACGACTCTCTTTAGAACGCCTTAGGCCCGCTTGCGAGCCACGATATAAACGATATCCCAAAGGTTGAAACAAAACGGCCAATCCGTGACGCCCAGGCGTCGAAAAAATTCATAAAGCTTTTTCATTTTCAGGACATTGTGCAAGAGAGGGTAAAGCACCGCGTCCAAACCCCGCCATTGCCAAGATTTTCGGCATTCCACCACGTCGAAACCATACCGATCAAGAATTTTCCGCAGGGTATCGGCGGACCAATAACTGACATGAGTGGGCGGGTAAATCAAACGCCAGCGGGGGCCTGAGCAGCGCGCAACCAAACTGTCGATATCTCCCGTCGTCAGGCAGAAAAGTCCGCCCGGCTTAAGGCTTTGAGCGGCTTTCTCCAGGTAGCGGTCCGGGTACTGCAAATGCTCCATCACCGCCAATGCGACCACCACGTCCACGCTTTGCTTGGGCACGTCCACGTTCAAAAAATCGCCGCGCAGAATCCGGTGCCCGCGCTTAGCCGAAAAATCCGCAGCCTCGTCATTGATCTCGACGCCGGTGGTTGAGAAACTTTCCTTGGCCACGTCGAGGAAAAATCCATAAGCGCATCCGATTTCAAGAAGAGTCTGGCCGGGCCCCGCCGGATACCAATTCCTGATGGAATTTAAAATTTTCCGGAAACCGAACTTGAAGGCCTTCTCCTCGGCCAGATAATTCGTGTACTCGCCGCCTAAAAAATAATTCTTTCCGTAAATGTCCTCAAGCTCGGCCTCGCTCAGCGTCAAATCCGCCCAAACGAACGTGCACTCTTCGCAGCGGCGCAAACCCCGGTAAATCGAACGGGAATGCCGGCTGCTGCAAACCGCGCAGGTTAATACCGTGTCCGCGCTCATGAATTTGCCCCGCCGGATTTAAAACCCAGCAGACGCTCGACGACATAAGAGGGGCGGCGCTTGACCTCTTCATAGACGCGGCCTAGGTACTCGCCCATAATGCCCAAAACGATCAACTGGACGCCGCCCATCAGCAAAACGCCGACCAACAGAGAGGTCCAGCCGGTCACCGTTCTGCCTGAAAAAAAATGGGTGTACAGAGCGTAGCAGGCATAACAAAAGCCGGCGGCCGAAATGGCCAGGCCGAGAATAATGGCCAGGCGCAAAGGGTAGATTGAAAACGAAATCAAACCGTCCAGCGCCAAATTGATCTGGCGCGCCAGCGTATATTTGGGCCGCCCGTGACGCCTGGGAGCGACCGTGTACTCAAGCGTGGTCTGCTTAAAACCCAGCCAAGGAATTAATCCGCGCAGGAACAAATGGCGTTCTTCAAGGCGTTGGATGTATTCCAGGACCTTTCGATCGATCAAACGAAAATCAGCCGCACCGAAAGGCAAATGAATGCCGCCCAAACAGCTGATGAGCCAGTAGGCGGCACGCCCGTTGATTTCCTTCCAAAAACCCTGGCCCTGAGTGTTTTGACGGACGCCGGTCACCACTTCATAACCCTCGTTCCATTTAGCGACGAATTGGCCGATGGCCTCCGGCGGATGCTGCAAATCGCCGTCCATGGTGACGACCGCATCGCCCGACGCCATTTTCAAGCCGGCCGTAATCGCGGCCTGATGGCCGAAGTTTCTCGATAATCCGATGACTTTGACGCGCCCCTGGTTGGAGCGATGCAAATCGTCAAGCATGCGGCGGGTTCCATCCGTGGAGCCGTCATCGACGAAAATGACTTCATCGTCCCCGCCGAAATTTTTCAGCGCCGCCGACACCCGGCCGTAGAGCTCCGCGATGTTTTCCTGTTCGTTAAAGACGGGGATAACGACCGAAAAACAGGGCATTTAAACCTTTTTCCAGGCGGCCATGCGGCGCCATCCCTCGGCGCCCAAAATCATCAAGGGAAAATAGCCCGGCAGAATGAAGCGGTATTCAAGATGCATGGGAACATGCGTCGTCCAATAATAAAGAGTGGTTCCGGCCAACGCCCAAATCATCGTTTTCTTGGGCTGGCTGATCCGGTTGATTCCTAAAAAAACGCAACAGCTGCCGATCCATAGGAAAAGCCACATCAGCTTATAAAATAAGGGCGCCAAGGTTTCAACAGGATGCGCCATGAAAAAGCCGAGAACGCCTTCGCGGCCGAGCAGGTTGCGCCAATAGCGCGTGTACGCGGCCTCAAACGGCATGATGGTCGGGAACAACGAAGTGATCGAGCGCTTCACGATGCGTTTGACGTAGAACAAAGGCTCGAGTTCAAGCAATCGAAGGAATTCATCCATGCACACTTTGTTGAATTCCGGAGTGTGGTACAAAGCGTCGACGCCTTTGCTGCGGACGAACGCTTTGACCCACTGATCATCGCATTTGATGCCCCACGGGTTGTCGCTCTCAAGCAGGCCCTGGAGAAGATTATGGGCGTAGGCAGGGGAGACGATTTGAAATTTCCCGAACATGTCGGCGTTGCGCAGCCCCCAGGGAGCGACCGTCAAAAAAGCGGCGGCCTGGGCCAAAACAAGATAACGCAAGGCCTCCTTGAAGCGGCCGGTCACGGCCAGGGCAATCGCCAAAACGACGGGCATTAAATAAGGCTCCTGGCGTATCCAACTGCCGGCGCCGGCCGCAATGCCCGAAGCGACGTACAAGGGCCAGGAATTGCGTTTCAGCCCCATCCAAAAAAAAGCCAAACAAGCGGCCACGGGAAAGGCATTGATGGCGTCATGGCCCGGAAAAATGGACAACGTGGCGTGCGGCAGGCTCAGCGCATAAAGAACACCGGCCGCCAAAGCCATTGTTGGGCCGAAGAGCTCTTTGGTCAGCCACCAAATTAAGAGACAAGCGGCGATATCGAGCAGCACGAATAAAATTTGCGAATACAGGAACAACTTTTTGCCGAACATGGCCCAGGTCGCGGCCACGACCAAGCTGTAGCCCGGCGGCCGGCCGCGGAACGATTCCAGGCTCTCCGGCGACGGTTCGAGAGGGGGGACGGCTTCGAAAACTTCGAGTTTCGGTTTTAACGGATTCTCCCTGAAGGCTTCTTCGTTTAAAGCCGCCAAATAACGGGCATCCCAAGCAAGGCCCCGGCCTTCCAAAAAATTACGCGCGGTTTCCGCGAGCTTAAAGCCCGCGCTGAATCCATAATCGACGTCGCGAGCCGTCAATAAAACGACGGCCCTGACGATGAAGGCCAAAGAAAAAATAAAAATGATCGCGCGGCGCGAACTCATTCGATCCGGCGAGGTCAACCGGCCGAACAAGCGCCGCATCGGCGAATTCTCCGGCGCGTTCGCCTTATGATGAGCCATGACCGATCAACTCCTTGACCTTGCCGCAAACATCGTCGATTGAAAGCGCGTTAAGGCAGTTGCGATGCCCGCAATTTTGATGGTTCAACACGCCCTCACCGCGAAGGGTCAAACCGGTTAAAAAACATGGGCTGCAGGGCATATTATTATGAATGGTCAACTGGTTTTGCTGATTCCAAGCGCCGCCGCCATATCGATCCGACGGTCCCCAGACGATGGCGGTCGGCACGTTCATGGCCATGGCTAATTTCGCCGGGCCCGTGTCATTCGCCAGGAAAACAGCGCAGCGCGAAAGCAGGGCGGCCATTTGATGGACATTGGTTTTGCCCACCGCGCTTTCGCACGGAATGCGCGCAGTCTGCCGGAACTTCTCGGCTGCGGACGTTTCTTCGCGCGAGCCGAATAAAAGAACGGCCAGGTGATGATCCACGGCCAAACGTTGGGCGCTTTGAGCCAAACGCTCGACGCCCCATTGCTTAAAGCCTAAATCCGCGCTGACGCCCAGGCTCAATCCGAGAATTTTTTTGCCCGCCAGATTATTGTCCGATAAGAATCGCTCAGCGAACGCCCGATGCTCCGGCGCGAGCTCGATCAATGGATGGCGCTCGGCCGATGCGACGGAAATGCCCAAGCCCTCGGCTAAACGCAGGCATTTGTCGATGTCATGAGCGTGGTCGGCGCGGACATCGATCGTGACCGTGCGATTGAACAAAAAACGCCGGAACCATCCCTCTTGCCAGATTTCGAAATGGAATTTATTTTTAAGATAGTCCGGCCAACGGCTCCAACGCCATGGAATATCCAAATTCCGGCAATGCCCGATGCGCAGCGGAATCTTGTAAAAAGCGGGCAGGAAAACGCGAACCGGATTCGCGCAAGTAACCAAGACGGCATCATAAGACCGGGTTTCGATCTCACGTGAAAGCGCGCCGCGCTCGGCGCCCGATAAACGATAGAGGTCGACGGCCCGCACATCATCAACGTCCTTATTGCCACGGGCCAATTCTTCGGCGGGCGAACCGGGCCGCGCCAAAACAGTCAACTTGGCCTTTGGGAGGGCTTTTTTGATGGCCCGGAACAGGGGGAAAAGAAAAATCATATCTCCTAAGCCGCAATAACAAGGAACAAAAATTCTGGGCGCCTCAGGCAAGGGCCGCCCTTGACTCACATGCGGATGACCCACCCACCAAAACCGGATGCGGGCCATCTCCACCAAGGCTCCGGCAAAACGCAGCAATCGCTTCATACGCCCTTAATTTCCCATTTTTCGCCGGCATGGTAAAGAAGATGAACGCGCGCGAGCAAGTTATTTTTTGCGGGCTAACGTTAAAAAATACACAGGCATCAAATTTTTTCCCAAGGACCGCCCTCGATCTAACCCGTAAAGCAATTTGATCAAACCGAATCGCAACGACAATCTCATGAATAAGCCCGCAAACCAACGCAAGGGCGATTTCAAATCCTCAAATCCCGTTTTCCACCAGCAATTCTCGATAAGATCAAAAATCGTCGTTAAAAATGAATTCGAACCCTCCAATCGTAAAATATCAAACCCCAATTCATCCAGGTAGGTTTGCAGCGCATGATCACTGAGCCGGCAATAATCATGCGGCTCATGATGCCCCGCTTTGCCGAATTCACTCATCATTAAAAAATGACCGCCGGGCTTAAGAACGCGATGAATTTCACTTAATGCTCTCTGTGGATAAGCCAAATGGCCCAAGGTCGACATACAAATAACGGAATCCGCCGTAGCGTTACGAAGCGGAGTGTGATAGACATCGCCCACCCAACTCCAGTGGGGACGAGCGGGAACATTGCTGACGCCCAGATCGAAGGCCAAATACCGGCAATCGGCGAAGAAAGGCTCCCAAAGGCAATGGCCGGCCGCAAAGTCGATCACAGTCGAACCGGGCGGCGTCTTCGCTAAAAATTCTCTGGAAAAATCAGACAAAGCCCTGTAACAGGGACGATCGGTATACCCTGTTGTCTTAAGGAATTGCTCAACAAAGACTTTCTGTTTGTCGAGCAAATTTCGAAGATCAGAAGGCTTCGCCATCAATCAATTTATACCCTGGAAAATAAAACCGCGCCATAAAACTTCTTTATGGTCCCTGAATGTGTTAAAAAGCTTACGGGAAGGAGAACAACGAACCATCGGCTACTACACTAAAAAAACCGCCGCTATTTTCGCAGGAGACGCCCTGGGCCAAACGCTGCAGTTGGCGCTGAGCGTTTGGATGGCCCGCGCTTTGGGCCCGACTCAGTTGGGATTCCTGATTCTGCTGATGGCCATTGCGGCCTATGCCGAAAAATTCGGCCGCTTCACCATCGATAAAGCCGCTGTTTATCTTTTGGGCAAAGGCGCGTTCGGTTTCAGCCAAGTCCAGCGCCACCTCTTTTTGATCTCCTTGACCCTGGCCGCTGTTTGGGTCGCTTTGGCTTTCCTGCTTAAAGAAACGATTTACATCAATCTGCTCAAGTCCCAAAACGTGCCGCCCGCGGCTTTTGTCCTGGCTGTTTTGCACATCCCTCTGGTGATTCAAATCATCAACGGCCGCATGCTGTTCACCCAAACCGGCATGGCCCGCCCTTACAATACCAGTCTTTGGCTGACCGGAGCCATCCAGTTGTCGATTTTAGCGGCGCTCAAGCTTATTTTGGGAAGCGTGAACGTGACCCTGGCGCTGGGAGCGGGCTTAATCGGGCACCTGGCGACCACCGCCTATATTCAACGCGGGCTCAAAGGCGTCGACCCAGGCCAACCCTTCCGCCTGAATTTCTCCCTGATCAAAGAGCTATTCAGCCGCGGCATCAGGTACTACGCGATCACCATCACTCACTTTTTGCTGTTAAGGCTCGACCTCTTCTTGGTGGCTTATTATCTTGATCCGCGCCAAGTGGCGTTTTATTCGTTGGCCACGACCGCCGGGCAGCTTCTGTGGCGGCTTCCCCAGGTCGCCGGGGTTTTCTTCTTTCCTCTGTCCGCCGGCATCAAATCAGACGCGGAGGCGGCTCGATTCGCCGCGAATACCCTGCGGCATGTGAGTTACTGGCTGGTTTTAGGCGCGGCCGCCGGCGTTTTCTTGATCACTCCGGCCACCCGATTGCTTTATGGTCCGGATTATTTGCCTCTGGTCAACGCTTTCCTGGCTCTATTGCCCGGGATCGTTACCATGGGCGCCGCCAAAATCTTCCTGGAATACTTCAATGCCAGGGCCTGGACCAAGCCGCCGATGCGGGCGGTTGCCGCGGGCTTAATCCTCAACGTCGTCCTTAATTTGGCGCTTCTTCCTCAATGGGGCATTATCGGCGCTTCCATCGCTTCCAGCGCAAGCTATACGCTGACCATGGCTCTGATGGGGATTTCTTTCCTGCAAAAATCCTCTTTGGGCATCATGGCCCTGATGCCGCAGAAGGAAGATTTGAAATTTTACGCCAAACACTTGCGCCTGAAAACATCAACCGGCGCATGAGGCGGGTTTCGTGATCTCCCTGCTGGCCCCCGCCTACAATGAAGAGGACGTCATTCGCGAATTTGTTCGTTCGATTTACGCCAAGGTCTCCCTTCAAGAAGATTGGGAGCTCATTATCGTCGATGACGGTTCCATGGATCGAACGGGCGCCATTCTCAAGGAGCTCGCGGGCGAACACCCCAACCTGCGCGTCGTCACCCATGCTCGAAACCAAAATTTGGGCGGCGCGCTCAAATCCGGCATTGCCGCAGCCAAAGGCAGAATCATCGTCACCATGGACGCGGATTGCGCGCATCCTCCCGAACTCATCGGAGCGATGACGGCCGCTTTAGCGAACGCCGACGTTTGCGCGGCTTCCCGATTCGTGCCCGGCGGCGGCATGCTGCGCGTGCCGATTCATCGCCGGGCCATGAGCCGGCTGGCCAATTTTTTGTACCGGGTTTTTTTCTTGTCTCCAGTTAAGGATAATACCGGCGGTTTCAAAGCTTACAATGCGTCATTGCTTAAGTCGGTTGCCATCGAAGAACATGGGTTCGCCGTGCAGCTTGAAATCATGACCAAACTCATCGCCAACAAAGCGCGGTTTACGGAAATTCCTTTTGTCCTGACCAATCGGGATCTGGGCATCTCAAAACTCAACTATGTCACCGCGGTTCCAGGGTATCTCAAACGGGTGCTGATCCTACTGATCCAGCGCTGGTCTTAAATGCCAAAAACAAAAAAAATGGGAAACGACCGGGCGCTGATCGCCGTGCTCTGCGTGATGGGTTTGGCCCATCTCATCGGCCTTGATTGGGGACTGCCGTCGCAGAAACGGGCGGAGATGGTGTTGGCGGGCCGCGCAGACGCGAATGACCCGGCCCTCTACGTCAAACTCGAAGAGAACCGCAAACAGGCTTATCAGGTTTCCATCGCCAGCCAGGCGCTGGCCGGCTTCCCCGACCCTTATTTTCCCGACCCGCGAAAAATCGTCAAAGTCGAGGGATGGACAAATCCTTTTCATCCGTTCCTGCTCTACGCCTACAGCGGATTTTTGCTGCGCACCGGAGACGGGGACGAGCAAATTTTTCTCACTTCTCTTTCCCGCATGAACCCCAGAAAACTTGATTTCAACCCGCACCATTATTTCCACGCGGGGCTTTATATTTACAGTTTGGGCGGGGTCTTGCTCGTGTCCAAAAAACTCGGACTCCTTAACCTCGTGCCCGACATCAAATTTTATTATCAGCACCCCCATGAAATGGGCAAACTTTTTTATGCCGGACGCCTGTACAGCGTTTTCTGGGGGCTTGCCGGGGCCTGGCTGCTTTATGGATTGGTGCTGCGGATTTTCAACCGCAATACCGCGCGTTGGGCCGCATTCCTCTATTTAGCGGCTCCGGTCACTTATTACATCACCCATGTTCTCAAAGGCCATGCCTTGGGCACGGCCCTTGTTTTTGCGCTGCTGCGCGGCTGCCTGAACATAGCGGAAACCGGACAGTTGAAATGGTATGCGTTGAGCAGCCTTTTAGGCGGGATGATCGTGGGCACACAGCCTCATATCTGGTTTTCGGCCTTGGCCGTGCCCTGGGCGCATATCGGGGGGAAACGCTGGGCGCGCCCGCAATCCTGGGGCCGCGTTATTTTTGATTATCGTCTGTGGCTATGCCCCGTCTTCGGAATTCTCGGATTTATCGCGGTCAGCCCCTATATTTTCAGCGCTTTCAGCGAATGGTACCACACGGTGACCGGTCTTTCCGCGGTGGCCACGCGCATGTCCTTTAATCCTTGGCAATGGATGAAAGCTTGGTTCCTGGGTTTAGGCAGCGGCCTTAACCTGGCGGCATTCGCCTTGGCCTCGTTCGGATTTTTCTCAACATTAGCGGCCTGGCCGCGATTGGACATGGGCAAACGCTTCTTGGCGGGATTCACCGCAGGGTATTTCATGCTGTTCGCCTTATACATGGGCCATGTCGTCGAAGGTTTCAGCAGTTTCGGCCGCCATGCCATGCCGCTGATCGGCCTATTCTGCGTTTACGGAGCCTGGACGCTCGATTCCTTATTCTCGGCGCCTAAGCCATGGCAGCGGGCCTTGGCCGCAGCCGCCGGCTTATATATCGCGGCCGTAGCCGGCTGGCATACGCATAACTATTGGTCCGATGCCCGGAATGCTTCTTATTATGAGGCGGGACGCTGGATATCCCAAAACATCCCCAAACGTTCTTCCGTCGGCATGAGCCACCTGCCTCATACGGACCTTTGCCCGCCCTTTGATTTCGCGAATTACGCCCTATGGACCAATGCGTTTAACAACAACATCAACCCTGAAACCGATGAAATGCCGGATTATTTTTTGCTGGTGAGGAACCCGAATTTCGAACCCTTGCCCGTGCGATGGACCGAGCCCTTCAAACGGTTTCAGGAATTTTACGAACCCGCGCGCTTATTCGGGCCCAAACCGCGATTCTGGGATTTCACCGATCATTTCAGCGGCGCGAATTACCCGGTTTGGATCTATAAAAGAAAAACTTAATTCAGCGATACCGCTTTTTTGGTCCGGGCTGATTCCTGGGCGGCCAACAGGCACATCAAGGTTTTCAAGCCGTCTTTGCCGTCCACCATGGGCCGCTCCTTGCCTTCAAGGCAGGCCAAAAAGTGCTTGACCTCATCCATAAACATTTGATTGCGCTCGCAGGTGAAGGGGAATGATTCCCATTTTTTCTGATCCGCGTGGTACAGCCGCACTTCGTTGTCGTAAAAATTCCAATAAATATTGCCTTTCTCGCCCATCACTTCCATGTCCTTGCGGTGCGCGCGGCCGAAAATATCCATATGAATGGTCCCGACGGTTCCGCCTTTGAACCGAACGAGCAAAACAGCCAAATCATCGCTGGTGATTTCCAGATGGCTGATTTTACCGTTGACCGCGTACACTTCCTCGATGTCGCCGAATAGCCAGCGCGCGAAATCCACGGTATGGCTTTCATCGAGCAAAGCGCCGCCGCCTTCCTCTTTTTTGGCCATGTAAAAGCTGCGGTAATCCTCCCACGGGTGCCAATCGGGCAAATATTCGCTGAAGGTGATGCGCACGTCGTAAATTTTTCCGATCGCGCCTTGCGTCAACAGCTCTTTGATTTTCATTAAGGGCGGCCAAAACCGGTACGTATATCCGGTCATGACGAAACATTTTTTCTTATCGGCCAATTCCAGCATGGGCTTGGTCCCGTCCGAGGCGTGGGCCAGGGGCTTTTCAATCATCACCGAAATGCCGGCTTCCAGCAGCTTATTGGCGATGGGCACATGAATGTGCGGCGGCGTGGCGATCACCGCGCCTGTGGCGCCGGCCAAGGCTTCGGCATTAAGCTCTTTGTAAAGATTTTTGACGCCGAATTTTTCGGCCACTTCCTTGAGCCGGTCCTCGCGTCGATCGCACACCGCCAAATCCTTGACGCCCAATGATTGCAGATTGCCCAAATGCCGCTTTCCGACGGATCCTGTTCCGATCACGATGATTTTCATTTTACCGATCCCTTCCTTTGTGAGATTAAAAATTCAGCCCATAAAAAATCGAGGGGGCCGTCGATATTGACGGAATCCTCGGGAGCGACGACCAAGGACAATATTTTCTCGCCGCTCATGGAATTCTTTTCAAGTATGGTTTTCGACCGGATGGCTTCCACCACGCCGTTTTGAACATAAGCTTCAGGCAGCGCCTGGCGGGGCTTATTGTAAGGTTCGCGAATCCCGAACACTTCGAGCGGCACGAACGGCGCCAAGTCTCCGTTCTTGATCCGCCACATTTTCAACGGATGCTTCGGGGCTTCGCAAACAGAACGCACGGAATCCGCTTGGGGCGAACCCAAAAGCAAGCGGCAGGCGGCGTCGATATGCTCGGCGCGCCGCAAGGGCGACGTGGGCGCCAAACGGCAGACGATTTCCGGGACCCAACGCTCATGCTTGTTGAACCATTGAAGCGCGTGTTTAAACACCGGCAGGTCCTCGGCTTGGTCCGAGGCATGCTCCGCAGGGCGCATAAACGGAACTTCCGCGCCCAAATCCCTGGCAATGCGGGCGATTTCTTCATCATCGGTTGAGACAATGGTCCTGGTCAGCAAGGCCGATCGTTTGGCCGCTTCAATCGTATAAACGATCAGCGGTTTGCCCGCCAATAAATGGATATTTTTCTTAAGCACGGACTTTGATCCGCCTCTGGCCGGGATAATCGCCAGAATGTCTTTATTGCCCATTCTTTTTATACCAGTCATAAGTGCGCAAAAGTCCTTCCCTAATGGAGATTTTTGGCGTGAATCCTAAATCACGGTTCAATACGGCGAGCAAGGGCCGGCGGCGCAACGGACTGCCGGCAGGCGCGGGAAGTTCTTCCACGCGCGGAGCCGCGTTAAAAAGCTCAAACATCATCCGGGCTAAATCGCGTATCACGATTTCTCCTTCAAGATCGCTGCCGATGTGGATGATTTTGCCGTCGGCTTTGGGGCTCTCCATGGCTAAAACCGACGCCGAGGCCGCGTCCTCGGCGTAGCAGAAAGTCCGCGTGTGATCCGCGCCGTAAATCCTAAACGGGTCTTCTTTCTTTAACAGGCGCATGATGAAGGCCGGGATCACATGATCGTAGCCGGCGCGCGGGCCGTAAACATTGTTGTAGCGCAAAATGGAGAAAGGGAACCCGCGTCTCCGGGCGTAATTGATCACCAAAAGCTCCCCGGCGATTTTGCTGCCGCCGTAAGACCAGCGCGGATTAAAAGGATCGGCAACGACCAAGGGCACGGTTTCGGGCGTGGGGATGGGCACATCCGACCCGGCGTAGGTTTCCGAGGTCGAAGCGAACAAAAATTTGCGGCTGCCCGAACTTACGAACCATTCGAGCATGTAAATCACGGCTAAAAGATCGACGCGCAGCACTTCATCGGGCTTCTCATAAAAATTCTTGGTGCCGTTGATCGCGGCCAGATGAAACACCGCGTCATAACCTTTGCCCAATTGTTCATAAGAGCGGGGATCCGCCAGATCGAGCTTCAAAAATTTAGCGCCCGGCTGCCGGGTCAGCTCGTCGAAAAACTTGTCCTTGGGGCCGCGCGAGTTGTCATCCACCATGGTCACGCGAAATTTGCGCGCCAATAAATGGCTGCTTAAATGATAGCCCACAAATCCGGCAGCGCCGGTGACGAGGACGTTCATCGGTTTTTCAATTGAGGAATCTTGGACAAACGCTCCAAAGCCACGATAAAGCCCCGGTAGCCATAATGATGCCCGCGCCAAATCTCCGGAACCCAGGACCATCGGCCGCGACCGAGAATCGAGAGAATGCGCTTAAAATCGATTTGGCCTTCGCCGATTTGAAGCCCCTCGCCCTGGATGCCGGCTCCATCCGCGATATGCAGGTGCCGGGTATAAGGGGCCACGATTTGCGCGTAATCCTCGAGCTCTTTGCCGTAGCAATTGCAATAAAGCTGCGCATGGGATAAGTCGAAGGTCATGCCCAGATTCAAATCTTTGCAGAAACGGGCCATTTCCTCGGCCCTGACAAAAGCGTTTTGATACCACTGCCCGGAAAAATACCAGGGCCTAGGCGGCAAATTTTCCGGCAACAGCGTGACGCCTTTGGCGTCCAAACGTCTGACGGAATCAGCCGCCAGATCAAGCAGCTTCCCGGCGTTATCGTTGAGCTCCAAATCCATGCCGCCCACGTGAATCACGATGCTGGGCGTCCCTTTGAACGAGGGCGCCAGCTCCCTGGCCTTGTCAATGGTGCGCTGCAGCACGCTGACCGCGGCCATGCGCCGCTCGTTGTCCGGATGCGCCAAATCCACCATGCGCCGGCCCATATATTCCGGGGCGTGCAAATAGAGTTCCTGGTTGAACCGTTTGGTTTTGTCCCAGGGAAAATCAAGGTCCCGGTCGGACATATGAAACTCAAGGATGGGGGAATGAAACCCTGCCGCGAAATCAGCTTCGGCGAAACGCGTTTTCAAACCCCAGCGTCCGCCCATTGTCGGGACCTTCAGGCGTTTGCCCTCGCCGTGAAGATCGCGCTCTTCAAACACATCATCCGCAGCCAAATCTCTTTTCGCCTTTTTACCGACGATTTTGTACAGAAACTGGGGGGACAGCCCCTTGCCCGGGCTTTTGGCCGTGACCATATTCCGGGCGATAGCCTGCCCTTTGGCAATCGCTTTCGCGGCAACCAAGCTTTTGCCCAAAACTTCGCGATTCAAAATTTCGCCCCGGCTCATGAGCTTGACGCCGGAACCTAGAGCGGTTTCCACGTCGCGGATCAAACGCATCAGCTCTTTGATTTCGGCCGGCTCCAAACTCGCGGCATGATCGGGCCCCTCCATATTTTTATCCAAGGTGATATGGCGTTCGACAATGGCCGCGCCCAAGGCCACGGCCGCGACCGTGGGCCCCAGAACCGGTTCGTGCCCGGAGTACCCGGCGCATACGCCGTAGCGTTCGGCAAGTTTCGGCAGCAGGCGCAGATTAAGATCGGCCAACGGAGCCGGGTACGTGCTGCTGCAATGCAATAAAGCGAACGCCGCCTTTTTTGATTTCAAAAACGCGACGGTTTGATCAATCTCATCGAGGGTCGACATGCCGGTGGATAGAATCAGCGTCTTTTTCAAAGCGGTCAATTTTTCCAAGAGAACAAAATTCGTCAAATCAGCGGAAGCGACTTTATAAGCGAGCAGGCCGAATTTTTCAAGGAAATCCACGCTGGGTTCATCAAAAGGGGTGCACATAAAAATGACGTTCTTTGAGGCTGCGAAATCAACCAGTTCGTGGTATTGGCCTTCGTCGAACTCGAATTCTTTGAAAATAGGCAGAATATAGGAGAAACTCTGTTCTTCCCGGTTCGGGTCGTCCAAAACCCGCTTCAGGTAAGTCGCTGAAAGATTCCGCTTCTGGAATTTCACCGCATCGCAGCCGGCCTCTGCCGCGATCGCGATCAATTCCTTGGCGCGATCGAGGCTGCCGTTATGATTAACGCCGATTTCCGCGATAAAAAAGACGGGCTGCCCCGGACCGATTTTCCTGGGGCCGATCGTTAAAAGGGTTTGAGCGTGCTGCTTTTTCACTCGTCAAAAGATAGCAAAGTTCGCGCTTTGATCGGAGGTTTCGGGAGGAACTCTTTAGAATTCGCTTTCGGGCTTTTTGCCGTAGAACGTTTCCATAAACTCGTCGCGCAGAGCTTCCCATTTCTTATCGCCTTCCGGAGTCATTTTTTCCGCCTCTTTGATCTCCGGCCAACGATCTTTCGGGAAACGCGTGTACATGGCAAAGCAGCGGCGCAGCCCTCGGATTTCTTCCGAAGAATAACCGGGCATTTTCAGCACGGTATCGTCCGAATTGGACGGACAGATGAAATCCTTGTCCATGAACCCGTGTTTGACGGCCAAATCCCTCAACGGAGTGCCGTAATACGGCTGAAAAATGGAGCAGGACATGGTGTCCGTCGGGATTTTGCGGTTGAGCTCGATGGTCTCAAAGGACAACGCGCGCGTTTCCGTCGGGTAACCGATGATATTGTTCCCGTTGAAAGGGATGCTCAATTCCCTGGTGATGTTGCCGGCCTGGGCGATGACTTCATCCGGGTAGCGGCGATTGACCACTTCGCGGCGGAATTTCAAATTGCCGTGCTCGATGCCGTAGCTGATGCGGTCCAAGCCGACGCCCTTGAGCATTTCCAGAATATCGCGCTTGACTGTTTCCGGACGGGTCTGGCACCAAAAGGGCAGTTTGATGTCCTGATACATTTCCGCGAATTCGGCCATTTCCTGGGGCGTCCAAGCGAAAAACGTATCCGCCCACATAAAATTGTATTGCACGCCCCAATTGTCCCTGTAATAAAGAAGCTCCTGGCGAATACGGTCCACCCTCTTCTTGCGGAAAAAGCTCGATTGCGTCTGCTCCGCATAAAGGACGTTCTGAGACGGCGAATTGCAGAAGGCGCAAGTATAGGGGCAGCCCCGATGGGTTTCCACCGGCAGCATGCGATAAAGCTTGCCGCCCATGGGCCTGATGGACCGGTCCGGCTCGCGCTCCAAGAAAAGACCAACGTCCAAATTCGTCGGCAATTCATTAATGTCCACGGGCTTGGTGATGGCGTTTTTGATGATTTCGCCGCCGGGTTTTTTAAACCACAGATTCGTAACCTTGGAATAGTCTTGTTTTTTATCGATCAGCTCGCATAAATCAGTCAGGCAATTCTCTCCCTCGCCCACGCAAAGCATCTCGACTTCAGGAAACCCGATGGCCCGCATCGGAGCGAAGGTGGGGAACACGCCGCCCCAAATATTGCGGATGTCGTACTGCTTGATGGATTTCATCAGCGTGATCCCGACCATGAACGTGGCTTCGGTCACGGTGACCGCAATCAAATCCGGGGAAAATTCTTCGACCTTGCTCTCAAAATCATGGAAGACGTCGCCTTTTTTGCGCTCGCGCTTCCAAGAATCCGTGGGCCGGACGTTGAGATTCTGCTCCTTCATCTTATCCGTGTCCACCCGGTGAAACTCAAGAGGAATGTCGTAATTCGTGGAATCGAACAAATCAACGGTATGGCCCCGGTCTTTAAGCAACCGGGAAAGCAAGGTGATGCAGGGAGGAATCAGGCTTTCCGCCCTCAAATTCGGATACAAAAACAATACCTTAGCCATTGAATTCTCTTAAATTAAAAGGCTTCCTTAACGACAGACACGGGGCTCATTCTACGTAAATTTTCAAGACTTCTGCCGGCCTACTTTATATTTATAACCCCTAAACGCCCGTCCGTCAATGTGATTTTAGTCCCCGCTTTTCCTCGAAAGAACCCACCGTGAATGTTCAGGGCATGTATCGTCCATTCGTCTTGGGTGCTGGGTGAGCTTGCCATGTCCAATTTTATGACGCCCAACGATTCCGCTTCAGCCGCCCACCGCTGCTTTTGGCGGTGGGCCGGCTGCAAGCGGCGGGTTAGGCCTAGTCGGGTGGTGGCCCGTAGGCTTCCTTCCACAAATTGGCTTGGGGATTTGCGGTAGTCTGCAGTAGCCCCGATGCAAATTTGGCAAACTGCTCTATGACCGAAAGGGGATCATCAGCCGGTGGGCCGGTGCGCTTCGAGCCCTCATCACGCATCGCTCGGAAGATCTCTATGGCCAAAAACGCTTCGCGATCTTCGGCGTCTATGTCCATCTTAAGTTTGTGCGCAAGACGGTTCCGAATCTGATTCAACCGCCTGAGCCCAGGTTTCAGAAACTCGGCCATTCGATCATGTTCGTCCAGAAGATCGATCTTCTGCGCGAAGCTTAAACGCGCGTTGTCCAAAGAACCGAGCTTGGGATTTGTCGCCTGAATGTGCTCAGCGAGGAAGTGTTCGACCGCCAAGTGAGCTCTCAGTACCCGTCCGATCTTTTCCGCATCTTGCTCCCAGATGGACAAGAACTTCTTGTACTGCGCTTCCATCACGGAGAAGAAATTCTCTCTGCCACCATGCAGTTCGATGAGCTTTGCAACGTACTTGTCCGGATCAGGAATTGACATTTCAGTTCGGCCTAACGTGCCGCTGAACGGCGGCGGCTATTGAAACTCCTTCAAAGCCACCGTCCGTTCCAGCGGAAGGTTGGGCACCACCTTGGCACTTTCAGAACCAACGTCGACCAATACGAAATGTTCTCCAGGGCCAGTTTCGGGCACGTACCTAGTCTTTACCGCGTCATGGTTGAATATCAGGATTCGGAAGTCAGCCTTCAAATTGCGCAATTTCTTAAGCATGGCTCCACGCTTCGTCGAAAAGAATGACTTCGCGACGTTGAAAGCCTCACCGATCAAGATCTTACCGTCGTGCTCTGCGCGAATGTCAAATCCGTTTTCATCATCATTGCCATACTCGACTAGATACGTTTTGAATGGGAAAGTGCGCTTCTTCAGCATCCATCGAACGCCATGGAGAATCACAAGGTCGGTCATGATGCGGTTTGCAGCCTCGAATAGTGAAACATCGTCGTATGGGCCAGCACCGATCTCGGTGTGCTTTAGTGCTTCCAAGAGTGGTATGCCTCGCAAATGAGCAATCGAGCTCCCGATCTGTTCAACAGAAAGCGCATACGTGCGGATCGCATCATCCACGTTGTCCAACGTCAGACTTCTCGGTGTCGAATGGCCCATTCGTTCCCCTGTGTGTGCCTATCAATCATTAGAAAGCATTCTACTGTAAAATTTATCCATCCATTTCAACCCTAGCCGAAGGAAAACAAGATAATCTTCAGGCCTTCGCCCAATGGCTAAACGCTAGTTTACCAGTCGATCTGTTAGGGTATTTTCCTGGATCTTTACCAGTGTATTCAGAATAGTTTTCTGCCAATTGGACGGTAGAGATTTTAAAATTATTTTTGCTTCTTCAAAAGCATTGTTGTCCATAGCTTCCAGTATGTCGATGGCTTGCCGACGGTCTTTATCGCGCTTTTCAGGTTTTTTTCTACGGTTGCTGATGATTAACTTTTGAAAAGCATAATTGGCAGGATGCGGGAGTCTCAGCATCATGCCTTGAGTTTTTAATATCACGAGCTGATCTGTCAGCAGGTTCATAAAGCGTAACGGCTGAGCGGTAATTTTCAAAGCTTTAATCGGATAAGGCCCGCTATCGCCTTTCCCTTTTTCCGGAACCAAAAATTCTATCGTTAATTGCGGATGAATCAGTTTAATCAAACCACTCGAGCGATGGTCCGGGATAAAATCAAGCTCTTTAAACAGTTCAGGCAAATCAACGGAGGTACTAATTTTCGGGGGAGTCTGGATTAAAAAATCGATATCCGTAGTTCTTACGGTAGATACGTATTTCGAATTTTTGAGCAGGTCTTTATAGAAATAAACGCACCAGCTGCCCACAAGAATTAAATCTTGCAAGACACCAACCTTATGGAGCTTTTTTAGAACTTCTAGACAGAGGTTTTCTTGATCTTTTTTTTCGTTCATGAAGGGCTCGCTCGAGGAACTTTATCTGGCGGCGTATGTCTGATATCGATTTGTGATACCTGACTTTTAATTTTTGGGCTTCTTTATATTTGGCGATCTCCGCTTTGTTTAACTTGCCTTTATATCTAAACTTGACCTTCTTACCATCTCTGTAGGCTTCATAATAAAATTTATGACCTTTAATCTTTTTGTTAATTAAGACGCCCCTCGGAAGGCTTTTAAGCGTCTGTTTGTACTTTCCAAGGCGATTTATAGAGTTTTGCAGTTCTTCGGCTAGGATGCTTCTTATAATGCTCATTGCAGTTACCAAACAATTCTATTAATTAGCATAGTTTGTTTGGTAACTTTTCGCAAGGTTTAATTACCAAACATTGCGACATATTTACACTATTTGTTTGGTAACTTATTTTGGATAGTAGTCTGATTTCTTATAATCCCGGCGTGAACGCGGATTCCATGAAAACGGTTTTTATCAGCGTCCCTTACGGTATTTCGGCCAGGAATATCCTGCGCTGCGCGGCGCTCAAGATGCTCAGCCGCGAGCACCGGGTTGTTATTTTATCGGCTCTCTCTTTAGACCCGGAATTCGTCAAGGAATTCCAAGGCCCCAACATCCTTTTCCGCGATCTTCCCAATAAACTGCCGTTCGCTTTCCGCGCGCTGAGAAAATTTTTGGATATCGCGGAGGGGTATTACTTCACCGGCAAATCCGGCATCCGCACCCTGCAGATTTTAAAGGAAAGCCTGCGCCATGATTTGCCCGGCTCCTTTCAGCGGCGGCGAATCATCGGATTTTTGCTGGGTTGGGAGCCGCTGTTATCCTGGCTGCGGCAGTGGCAGCCGGCGTTGGTCCGCTGTGATTATTACGACCGTTTGTTTGAAGAATTCAAGCCGTCCATGGTTTTTCTGACTCACACCACGGCCTTGGAAGAATTTCCCGTGGCTTTTTACGGACGCAGGCTGGGCATCAAGGTCACGGCCATGCTGCACAGTTGGGACGTGATCAACACCAAAACAGGATTGCGCGGAGCCGTCAGCCCGCTTCCGGGCAGGCTATTGCCGCTTCATTTCGACAAACTATTGATCTGGAATGAAATCCAGCACAAGGAATTAACGGATTTTTTGGGCTACAAAGACGCGGAGATCGAAATTGTCGGCATCCCTCAATTCGACGTTTACGCCGGCGGCCGCTGGACGCCGCGCTCCGAGTTCATCAAGCGTTACGGAGGAAATCCCGATAAAAAAACCATCGCTTATCTGGCGGGCAATCCGAATATGCTGCCCAAACAAATCGAGGTGGTGGAACACCTGGTTCAATGGTTGAAGGAAGGCCGCTATTCGTCGCCCGCGCAACTTCTGCTGAGGCTTCATCCGGGTTTGGATACTAATTATTTACTGCGCTATCGCGGGCACCCGGATGTTTTAATCGACGAGCCCAGCATCGCATTCACCGCGGGCCGTTTTTCTTCCGGTTGGAAAGCGGGCGAGGATGATGAGCGGCATTTAGCCGAAGTCTTGGCCAATTGCGACGTGGCGCTTAACGTGCTCTCCACCAGCACCCTCGACGCCGCGGCGTTCGACCGCCCGGTCGTTTCCATCGCTTATGACGGCAATACCCCTATGCCCTACTACCGTTCCATCGCCCGGTATTACGACTGGAACCACTATCAGAACCTGATGCGCACCAACGGCCTGCGCGTGGCCAGGTCCCACGAAGAATTGCTCAAACACATCAACGGATACCTGGCGAACCCCGGATTAGACGCCGCGGGCCGCAAAGAAATCATCCGTTCCCATTGCTTCAAAAACGACGGGAAAGCCGGCGAGCGCATCGGCGAAGCGCTGCTGAAAGAACTCGAAACCGCGGCGCCGTCTAAACAATTTTTCGGTCAAAAAGTGTTAAATTGAGGCGTTGAACGCTGCGGGGGGAATTTCACGAATACCTAATGGGCCGTTGCCTATCACATGAATAAAACGCTTAACCTTCTTTGCGTTCAACCAACCCTGACTCTGGCCAAAACCATCGAGGCCATCGGGCGCGCCGCCAAAGCCGGAGCTCCCCCGGGCATCGCCGTGGTCACGGATCAAAACCGCAAAGTTTTGGGCATTGTCACGGACGGCAATGTCCGCCGCCTGATGCTTAAAAAAATCCCGCTCGATACTCCGGTGCGCAAAGTCATGACGCGCGAGCCCATTGCCGTGGCCAAGGGACTAAGCCCGAAAGAAATCCTGGCCTCCATCGCCAGTCAGACCAAAAGCAAGGGGCGGATGCAAACCGGGCGCATCGACCGCATTCTGGTTCTCGACGGTCAGGGCCGATTGGACGATATCCTCACCCACTATGACCTGTGGCGCAACCAGGACGTAGCGGGCCGAAGCGTTGCGGTGATCGGCCTGGGCTACGTGGGCCTGACCTTGGCCGCGGTGCTGGCTGATTCGGGCTTTGAGGTGACCGGCGTGGACATCAACGCGGCCATCGTGCGGCGCTTGGCCAAACTTCAGCCCACGTTTTATGAACGCGGCATCTGGGCCATTCTGCGCCACGCCCGGGGCAAACGCTTCCGCGTCACCACCACCGCGCAATTTTCCGGCGCCGACGTCTACATCTTGTGCATCGGAACGCCGCTCGACGCCAAGGGCAACCCGAAACTTTCGGACCTGGAATCCGCGGTCCGCTTCATCGCGGGCAAACTCAAACGCGGGGACCTGGTCGTGGTCCGGTCCACGGTTCCCCTGGGAACCTGCCGCAACGTCATCAAGCCGCTTTTGGAATCGACGACGGGTTTGGAAGCGGGCAATGAATTTTATCTGGTCATGGCGCCGGAACGCACCGCCGAAGGCAAAGCCGTGGAAGAATTGCGCACCCTGCCGCAAATCATCGGCGGCGTCAACGAAGCCAGCACGGAACTGGCCGCCAAACTCTTCAACACCATCACCAAAACCATCGTTCAGGTGCAATCGCTGGAAGCTGCCGAGATGGTCAAGCTGATTAATAACGCCTATCGCGACCTAACGTTTTCCTTCGCCAATGAAGCGGCTTTGCTGGCGAAACGCCTGGGCTTGGATGCCGTCGGGCTGATCCGGGCCGCCAATGAAGGCTACCCGCGCGGCCATGTCCCGATGCCGAGCCCCGGGGTCGGCGGCGTCTGCCTCAAAAAAGACCCGCACATTTACGTTCAAGCCGGAAAAACCGTGGGGCTGCCGTCGCGCCTGGTCTCGACCGGACGCAGCATCAATGAATCGATCCCTCCGCTCATCGCCGATGAAATCATAGGCTTCCTCAATAAAAACGACAAGCCGCCGCGAAAAAGCAAAATTTTTCTTCTGGGCTTCGCCTTCAAAGGCAATCCACCGACTTCGGATACGCGCGACTCCTGCACCTTGGACGTGCTGAATCGTTTAAAGGCCGCCGGGGCGAACGTTGTGGGGTACGACCCCATTGTTTCAGGACAACAAATCGCCCGTTGGGGAGCCGCGCCCGCGACGCCGGAGCAAGGCTTTCGCAGGGCAGACGCCGCGGTGATCATGAACAATAACCCCGCTTATCAGGACCTGGACATCTACCGCCTGCTTCAAAGCATGCGGCGGCCCGCCCTGTTTTATGACGGGTGGTATCTATTTTTAAAGGAGGAGATCGAGCGCGTGCCGGGCATCACTTACGCCGGCTGGCGCTGAAATTTTTATGCAGGTTGTGATTTTATGCGGAGGCATGGGGTTTCGGCTCCGGGAAGAAACGGAAACCAGGCCCAAACCCATGGTGGAAATCGCGGGCCAGCCCATTCTTTGGCATATCATGAAAGGGTACGCGCATTACGGGTACCGGGATTTCGTTTTGCTTTTGGGCTACAAAGGCGAAGTGATCAAAAATTACTTTTTAAATTACCGCGCCATGAATTTGCCGTTTACCGTTGATCTGGCGCGTCCCGGGAAAATTCAATTTCACGGAACCTTGAATCAAGAGCCCTGGAAAGTCACGATGGTGGACACCGGCGTCAAAGCCATGACCGGCGCCCGCTTGAAACGCGCGCAGCCGTATATCCGCGCGCCGGAATTCATGCTCACCTACGGCGACGGGGTCACGGACCTCAAAATCGACGAGCTGGTCAAATTCCATAAGACGCACGGAAAAATCGGCACCGTGACCGGAGTCTCCCCGATCTCCAGGTTCGGCGAACTGCGTTTAAAGAAAAATTCGCCGATCGTTCAATCATTCGATGAAAAACCCATGTTGGGCGCCAGTTGGATCAACGGCGGTTTTTTCGTGTTCAAACAAAAATTCTTTCAATACTTAAGCGATCTGGACGAATGCACCTTGGAAGGGGAACCCCTGGAACGCTTGGCCAAAGACGGACAGATGGCCATGCACCAGCACCGGGGTTTCTGGCAATGCATGGATACTTACCGGGATAAAGTGCATCTGGAAACCCTTTGGAACGAGGGCAACGCCCGCTGGAAAACCTGGAAAGACAACTGACAGGTCAAACGCCCCTGCTCTCCATCGCCATTCCCGTTTACAATGAAGAAGCCTGCATCGAGCGGACGCTCACGGATTTAGCCGGCACGCTCAAGCGAGGCGGTTCGCCGTTTGAAATCATCGCGGTCAATAACGGCTCCACGGACCGTACCGAAGAAATTCTTAAGCGCCTGTCCTTGGAAAAACCTGAAATCCGCATCGCGCACCTAGAACAAAACGCGGGCTATGGCGGCGCGATTCTGGAAGGATTCCGGCAAGCGAAAGGGGATATTCTGGGATTTACCTGCGCGGACGGGGAGGTGCCGCATTCCTCGGTGTTGACCATGGCCCGCATGATCGAAGCCGGAGGCGCGGACTTGATCAAAGGCAAACGCATCGGCCGCAAAGACGGCGCGCTGAGGATGCTCATGAGCTTCGGCTATCACCTCATCGTCAGCCTGCTGTTTAAAATCCATATTACGGACATCAACGGCTACCCGTTGCTGATGAAACGAACCGCTTATCAGAAACTACGGCTAAACAAAAAAGACTGGGTCATCAACGTTGAGATGTTGTGGGAAGCCAGAAAAAACCATCTGGTCATCGCGGAGCTGGACGTGCCTCATCTAGCGAGGGCCGGAGGGCGCTCTCATGTGCGCCTCTTCTTCCCGTTTCTCTTTTTCATTCAAATCCTGAAATTGCGCTTCTTGACCTCTTGAATCGAGAATGATAAACAGGTTTGGAAACCCCATGGAAGATATGGCTGTATTGTCCGCAAACCCGGCTTTTTGGCGCGACCGCAATGTCTTGGTCACCGGCGCGACCGGATTTTTGGGCGGCTGGCTCACGGATGCCTTGGTCGCCCTGGAAGCCCAGGTGGTTTGCGTGGTGCGCGATGAACCCGGCTCCAGCCGTTTTTTCCTCGACGGCATCCACCGCAAAGTCAGCATCGTCCACGGCGCGATCGAGGACTACCGGCTCATGGAGCGGGCATTAAACGAATATGAGGTGGACACCGTGCTTCATTTGGCCGCCCAAGCCCTGGTGCCCATCGCCAATCGGAATCCGCTTTCCACGTTTGAAGCCAATGTGCAGGGCACCTGGACGATTTTGGAAGCCTGCCGCAGAAGCCCGACCGTCAATCGCATCGTAACCGCGTCCAGCGACAAAGCCTACGGCGAGGTGGAGGGAAAATCTTACGTGGAAGGAACCAGCGCTTTGAAGGCCGAATTCCCGTATGACGTCTCCAAGGCTTGCGCGGATTTGATCGCCCAATCCTATCACCGGACCTTTGAGACGCCCTTGGCCATCACCCGTTGCGGCAATCTCTACGGCGCAGGGGATTTGAATTTCAACAGAATCATTCCGGGCACCATACGCTCGATCCTCAGGCGCGAGCGCCCGCTGCTGCGCTCCAACGGCACGATGGTGCGCGACTATCTCTTCGTCAAAGACGCGGTGCGCGCCTGCCTGGCCTTGGCCGAGAACCTGCATCGCAAGGAAATCCAGGGACAGGCCTTTAATTTCTCCGGCGAACAGCCGCGCTCCGTGCTGGACGTGGTCGCGCTGATTACCCGGCTCATGCAAAGCAATTTAAAACCCAAGATTCTCGACATCGCCAAAGCGGAAATCCAGGAACAAGCCCTTTCCACGGGCAAGGCGAACAAACTCCTGAAATGGAAGCCCGCGTACCGGCTCGAAAATTCGCTGCCCGAAACCATCGCCTGGTACGAACGGTTTTTCGGAAAAGCCGGGGTGATCGCATGATCGAGGGCGTCAAGGTCATCGCGCTCAAACAAATCCCCGATGAGCGGGGAAAAATCATGCATATGCTCAGGTCCGACGACCCGCATTTCGATAAATTCGGAGAAATTTATTTCTCCACGGTTTATCCCGGCGTGATCAAGGGATGGCATTTGCACAAGCTCATGGATTTAAATTACGCCGTGGTTTCGGGAACCATCAAACTCGCGCTCTACGACGAGCGGCCCAAGTCGAAAACCAAGGGAAAACTTATGGAGCTTTATATTGGAGAGTCCAATTACGTGCTGGTGAGCATCCCCCATGGGGTATGGAACGGATTTAAAGGAGTCGGTTTGACCCCGGCTATCGTGGCCAATTGCGCCACGCTGGCCCATTCTCCCGATGAAATCGTCCGCATGGACCCCTTCTCGAAAAAAATTCCCTACGACTGGTCGCTCCAGCACCGCTAACCGGGTATCATGCGCCATTTGGTCTTAGGCGCCTCAGGTTTGGTCGGCGGCGCGCTTCATCGCCAATTACACCGCTCCGGAGAAACCGCGGCCGGCACCTATTTCACGTTTCCGGTCAAAGGGCTGGTCCGCTTTGACTTGAGACAAACCCAGGGGCTGGCCAAACTATTCGATGAACACCGGCCGGACATCGTTTATCTGGCCTCGGCCATGGGCCATGCCGATAAATGCCAGGATGAGCCCGAACTTTGCCGCAGCGTCAACGTGGACGCAACAGCCGCGGTGGCGCGCATCTGCCAAGAGCGCGGCGCGCGCCTTGTTTTCTTTTCGTCGGACTATATTTTTGACGGTCAAAAAGGCCCCTATCAAGAAAACGACGCCGTTCATCCCTTAAGTGTTTACGGGCAAAGCAAGGCCGAAGCTGAAGCCCGGATCAAAAAAGAATTGACGGATCACTTGATTATCCGCACCACGGTCATTTACGGATGGGAAGCCCAGGGCAAGAATTTCATCATGAATCTTGTGCGCACGCTTGGCGCCGGAGGGCCCATGCGCGTGGCCGACGATCAAGTCGGAACGCCGACTTATGTCGAGGATTTGGCGGCTGCGGTCATCGACCTCGCCAAAAAAGGCTGCGACGGGATTTATAACGTGGCCGGGCGCGACCGCCTGGATCGATACCGCTTCGCGCTCATGGCGGCTTCGATTTTTAATCTGGATGCCTCAAAAATCACGCCCGCTTCCACCGAAAAGCTCAAGCAGCGCGCGCCAAGGCCCTTGGATGCCGGACTTGATTGCGCCAAAACCGAGCGCGAGCTCGGACGCAAACTCCTGGGCTCACGCGAAGGGCTGGAATCCATGAAAAAAACGCCTAACCCTTACGCGTTGGAAAGCCAGGTCCAACGCTCATGAGCACGCGTGAAGAAATTCTGTCGCTCGTCGAACGCTACTGGAAAGAAGAGTTCGCGCGGGAACGGATATTCGCGCCCGGAAAAACAAAAATTCATTATGCGGGCCGGGTATTCGACGCGCAGGAGCTTAAGTACCTGGCTGAAGCCGGCCTCGATTTCTGGCTGACGCTCGGCCGTTTCGGCCATCGCTTCGAAGAGGAACTCAAAAAATTCCTGGGGGCGCCTTATGCGCTGTTGGTCAACTCCGGCTCCTCGGCCAGTTTAGTGGCCATGACCAGCCTGACCTCGTCAAAACTGCCCCGGCCTCTGCAAAAAGGAGACGAGGTCATCACCCCGGCGGTGACGTTCCCGACCACGCTTAATCCCATCATCCAAAACGGCTTGGTCCCTGTTTTTGTGGACGTGGAATTGGATACCTTAAACGCCGGGGCCAAAGCCATCGAGAATGCGCTTTCCAAAAAAACCAGGGCCCTGGCCCTGCCGCATACGCTGGGAAATGCGCTGGAGCTTGACCGCATCAAACAATTGACGCAAAAGCACGGGCTTTATCTGCTTGAGGATACCTGCGACGCCCTGGGCGGAACCTATGACGGCAAACCCCTGGGCAGCTTCGGCGATTATTCGATTATCAGCTTTTACCCGGCCCATCAAATCACCATGGGCGAAGGCGGCGCCGTTATCTGCCACAGCGAAGAAATGTCCAAGATCGCGGCCTCGGTCAGGGATTGGGGGCGCGACTGCTGGTGCATGCCGGGCGTGTCCAACACCTGCGGCAAACGCTTTGACTGGCAGTTGGGCGGTTTGCCCCATGGGTACGATCACAAATACACTTACTCGCACATCGGTTACAACTTGAAGCCCACCGATATGCAGGCTGCGGTCGGCCTGGCCCAGATCGAAAAACTCCCGGCCTTTATTGAGGCGCGCCGGGCGAATTTCCACCGGATTTACGAAGGACTCAAAGATTTGGGGGAATACTTAATTTTGCCGCGCTGGGACCCCAAGGCCAAACCCTGCTGGTTCGCCTTTGCCCTGACCATTCGCCAGGAGTCAAAAATCGACGCCGTGCGTTTTAGCCAATACCTTGAAGAGCGCCTTATCGAGACGCGCCGGACCTTCGCCGGCAATATCATCAAGCAGCCGGCTTATCAAAGCATCGAACGCCGGATCGCCGGGCCGCTGACGAATTCCGACCTGGTGATGAGCAATACGGTTTTCATGGGGGTGTACCCTGGGATTACGCCGGCCATGGCGGACTATATGATCGAAACAGTTCGCGCGGCCATTCGCTCGCTGGCCGGGGTTAAGGTCTAAAAACTTCGGTTCTTGCCTGAGACCGCTCTTTCCAAGCCCGGCCGCCGGTTAAGCGCCAGCGCGCCAAATTGATAAAAAATTCGATAATCGCGGTCCATTTCACATGAGAACCGCCCCCAGCCCTGACCGTGGACTCGACATCGGCTTCTTCAATCGTCACGCCTCGTTCCAAGGCTTTGAGCATCAGCTCCGCGTCAATGAACCAGTCCTTGGAAACCGGGCCCAGATCATGCCAAAGCTCCCGCTCGACGATTTTAGGCTGGCCGTTGATGTCCCTTAAATCGCCCGAACCGAACAGAACGCGAAAAACCGCGTTGTAAACGCAGGAAACCGCGCGCCGCCAAAGGCCTTCGGACCGTTCGCGCCGGCGGCCCTTGAGAATTTTCGCCTGATGCTCGCAAGCCAGCTTCAACAAGCGGACCAAATCATCCGGCGGCAATTGCCCGTCTCCGGGAATAAACGCGACCCAGCGGCCGCGCGCCGGACGGGCCCCGCAAATCCAGCCCCAACCGTATCCCCGGTTCTTTTCGACGCGGACCACGTGAATCGTTCCCGCATGCCGCGACGACCACGCCCGCAAAATCGACCCCGTCTGATCACGGGAACCGTTGTCCACCAACAAAAGCTCAAACGGTTCCGTCAAATTCTTAAGAGCCGTCCACAACTTGCCCACCGCTTGTTCCGCGGCTTTTTCTTCGTTGTAAAAAAGAGCGACGATGGAAAAAACCGGCCCCGATGCCGCATTCATGCCCGCACCGCCTTGCGCCCGGCGCCGCCGGGGGGCGACGCCATGAGCCGGTCCCAACAAGCGACCAGGCAAAAAGAGGACAGGATCAGAAGCGGCGCTTTACCGGGCAAAACATAAGAGGGTCCGCCGTGCATAATGCTATAGGCCCCGATATAACAAAGCGGGATGGACCACAAAAAATAAACCTTCCTCCAATTCCTGCGCGCAAGCCAAATGCCGCCCAAAGCCAAGATGAAAAACAAACTCTCGCTGCCTTTGCCGAAAAACCGGCAAAAAAATTGAGCCGGATGGTCTTTTAGGTAACCAAGCGTGGTTCCGCCCTTGGCCTTGTATTCGACAAGCCAAGGCTCTTCGGCCAAAAACGTCCAGTTGGTCTTGGAATAAATCGTATTGCGCAGCAATTGCCGGATGAAAACGTTTTTCATGAACCACAGAGGCTCCTCCAAGATGACGGGCAGGGCCTTGCTCCGGTACAGGGCTTCGCTTTGCGGGCTGCGCCTGGTGACATGCGGGTTAGCGACTAAAAAATCTTCGGGGTTGTCGAGATTGAAGCGCCGGGCGTCATCAAAAGTCCAAATTCCGGTATAAATCGTCATCCAAGCCTCGGGCATTAAAAAATACCAGCGATGATCCATTTTGTAGTTTCGGCACATCCACGGCAGCATGGAGGCGAACAGCAGCCCGATCATCAGCAGCCCCGGCCGCAAGGCGCGGCCGGCGCCCTTGATGAGGACAAGCCCCGCCGTCCAAAGGAAAGGGAATAGGATGGGCTCCTGACGTATGTACATGCCCGCGATCACGGCAACGGAAGCGGCCGCATAATCGGATAAACGCTGCGTGTCCAGAGCCTTCAAAAATAAAAACAACGCCAGCAAAACGAAAAAGGACATGACCGCGTCATGATTCGGCAAATGAGCCACGATCGCATTGGGCACCCAAAGCGCGTACGCCCAAGCGGACACCAAGCCGACCCGCTCGTTGAACAGACGCCGCCCGATGCCGAACATCAGCAGCACGGCCAAACTATCCAAGAGCACGGCCAAAACGCGCACGTAGAAAAATTTGATCGACCCCGTGATCCAAAATACCGAGGCGGTCAACAAAGCGAACCCTGGAGCTCGGCCCCGCCAGGGCTCTAACTCCTCTTGATCCGGGGGAGTGATTTCATCGAGTTCCATAAAACGATGCGATCGCTCATGAAGGGCGTAGACTTTCTCCCGGTAGTGGCGGTTCCAACTGAGCCCTTTGCCGGCTAAAAAATTCTTGGCGGCTTCGGCGAAAAAGAAAGGCTCGCTGGGACGATGCTGCTCCCACCGGTAGTTCTGAAGGATCAGGCCGCGAAGGATCAGGGCCGCGCCGAACGCGGCCAATAAAATACGGCGTTCATGAAATTTCTTCACGATTCTTAATTATTACGTTTTTGAACGCTTTCGTTTTGAATCCAAGGCGTCATAGACGGCATACTGGTCATTTTCGTAAACGACGGAGTAAGGCCATTCTTTCCCGTCCAACGGCCAAAGCAGATAATCAATGCCGTATTTTTTCCTCAAAACATCCAGCAATTCCGGCGTCAGCCGTTCCTGGATGCGCCCAAGTTGCGCAAACAGCCGCTCCTGCGTCGCGATGCCGTTGAAATCGAAACCTAGCTCTTCCCAACGCTTGTAAACGGCGTCGGCGCGGCGGCCGTAATAATTGGACGCGTCCAGGGTGACGTTGGAGAGATAAATCGGGCGGCGGGCCTTCTCGTAAACGACTGCCGGATGAAGCGTGGGGGGAATAAAAACCAGCGCGTCACCAGGCGTTTGCGCGCCGATCCATCCGCATGCGGCCGCAAGCCCGGCCGGCGGCGGCTGAACCGGCGCCGGCCAATGACCGCGAAATTTCAGCGTCAGCGCGGATAAAAAAACAGCGGCCGCGGTTGAAGCCGCAAGCCATGAGGTTTTAACCCGGCGTCCCCGGAAATGCCAAAGGCCGGCCGCCAGCGCATAAACCGCAACGACCCAAGGGTCGAAGGACGGTTTATCCAGGAATGCGCCCGCCAATGAAACCCTGTCGGCCAACAATTTAACCGCGGGCCGCGCGAACGGCAGACAAACCATCGCCGCCGAGCTCAATCCCAACAAAATTTTGGCCCATCGCCGCTCGGCATAAATAAGGCCCAGCGCAAAACACGCGCCCAGGGCCCTGAAGAAAAAATCCGTCGCGGAGCCGGAGGCGAACGCCAAAACCAACAAACCCACGGCCGGCGGCCAGAACCGCCGTTTCCAACACTCATCGGCAAAACGGCAAAAATAAACGACGGCCACGATATCCATCAATCGCCCGACTTTGACGGCCTGCAGGCGCGGCAACAGCGGCCAGGCAAAATAACGGTACCCGAAATCCCAATATAAGGAACTCGCCATGGTCACGATCAGGATCACGGCGATCATTTTTAGATTGAGCAAGTCCACGCGTTCGTTCCATGCCTTTATGCGATAGAGGCCCCAAAAAATAAGGCCGGTCAAAACCAACCCCATCAGGGAAAACCCCATTTGCAGCCGTCCGGCGGTAAAAATACTGATATGCCCTTCGATGGCCCTGGAGGCTGCTTCGGCATAACGCGGATCCACGGTATCCGGCTGAAAAAGCGACCCTATATAAAGAGCCACGACGCACGCTCCTGCCGCGGCCCAAAGGGCCAACGGTTTTTGCCAAGACGAACGCTTGCGCACAATCGTCCAGCCGTCGACCAAGGCCATGATGCCGAAGGCCACCAAGCCGGGGTTGCCGTGCAAAGCGCAGGCGCCGACAAGCCACGCCAGGCAGCGGCCGCGCGATCCCGACAAATACGCGTTCCAACCCAGCAAAATCAAGGCCATGGGAAGTCCGTGACGCATCCCGGCGGGAAGAATCCGGCCCTCGCCGACCGGCCAGACGACGGTTTCGGCCATCAGCAAAGCCACGGACGCCCAAGCCACGGCCAAACGGCCGCCGCTGATGGTCAAGGCCAGACGAAAAAGAGCGGCGAAAAAAACGCCCAGCCCCAGAAGCGCGGCCACCAACAATCCCTCACGCGCGCCATCCTGGAAACCCAGCATGTTCAGCAGGCCGGCCAACGCGCTATGCATGCGAAGATAACCGCCGGAGCTCAACAACTCGCGGTAAACATCGCGCGACCAGGCCTCGGGATTGATCAACGACTCCACGGCCCAAAGTTCATGATCGCTGGGGATGGGCAGATTGATCCAGCAGACTCCGGCCAAGGCCAGTAAAGCGGCGGCGATTTGTTGCAAACGCGGCGTCATTTTCAGCATACTACAGCAAACTTAAGGACATCTATGCATCAAGGCAAAAAAGTCAGCTTAATTCTTCCGGCCTATAACGAAGAGCCTCATATCCGCCGGGCGGTCGAAGATTTCAAGAACACCCGCATCTTCGATGAAATCTTGGTCATCGACAATAACAGCAAGGATCGCACCGCTGAATTCGCCAAACAGGCCGGAGCCACGGTCATCCGGGAAACGAAACAAGGCCTGGGCAATGCCGTGCACCGGGGATTAGCCGAGGCCACGGGAGAGATTGTGGTTCTGGCCGAGCCCGATGGGACTTTTGTGGCCAATGACATCCACAAATTTTTGGCTTATGCGGATGATTTTGACGTGGTTATCGGCACCCGGACGGCCAAAGAACTGATTTGGAGCGGTGCCAATATGGGATTTTTTCTGCGCTGGGGCAACGTGGCCGTGGCCAAAATGCTGGAGTTTCTTTTCAGCGGCTCCTGCCTGACGGATTGCGGCTGCACGTTCCGGCTGATCCGGCGAAGCGCGTTGGAACGCATCAAACCATTCTTCAGCGTGGGCGCCAGCCACTGCCTTCCGGAAATCACCATCCTGGCTTTTTTAAGCGGCTCCCGCGTCATCGAAATACCCATCAACTATAAAGAACGCGTCGGCGTTTCCAAGATCACGGGCTCTTGGAAAGGGACGTTTAAAACCGGCATGAATATGATCGGCCTGATCTTGTGGTACCGGCTCAGAACTCTTTTTTGCGGCCTCGATTTTAAAACCGGCAAATAACCGGTTCGCTCTTAAGAGAGGCCGGCGTCGGAAAGCGTTTCAGCGTAAAGAGCTTCCAGCCTTTGACGGGCGGCCTCCAGGGAAAATACCTTTTCCAATAATTTTCTTCCTTCCTCTCCCATGACCCGCGCCCGGTCCTGATTCTGAATTAGGCTGATCATGGCTTCTGCCAAGGCCTCCGCGTCTTTCGCGGGCACAAGCAATCCGGTGCGTCCGTGCTCCACGGCTTCCGGCACGGCGCCGACCGAAGTGGCGACCACCGGTTTTTCCAGGGCCATGGCCTCAAGAATCACCAAGGGCAAGCCTTCTTCCAGCGAAGAAAGAACCAAGGCCCGGCTTTGCGCAAGGTAGGGCATGGGATTGGCCTCGAAACCCATAAAACGCACCGCATCGGATAATCCTAACTCGCGGGTTGCGGCCTCAAGGCCGCGTCGCTGCGGGCCGTCGCCGATAAACGCCAACCCCAAACGATGACCGCGATCCCAAACAAGACGCAAAGCCTTCAAGAGATACCCCAAGCCTTTTTGAGCGTCAAGCCTGCCGACCATGACCACCCAGGGAAACGAAAAATTCAGTGATGCAAGGGTCGCCGGCTTCTGCCGGCTGCGTTGCTCGATTTCCAGGGGATCAACGGCATTGAGCAAAACCGCGACTTTAGCGGGCGGCCAAAAAAAACGCCGCACGCAGATATCGCGCATATTTTTAGAAATGGCCACATATTTGGTGACGGCGAAAGACAACAGACGCTCAAGCACAAGTTCGAAGCATTTCTTTTTAAGCACCATATGCACGGTGGCGATGCGCGCGGGCACCCCCGAACTCCACCCGGCCAAAACCCCCAGGACATTGGCCTGGAATAAAGACGTATGAAGGATTTGCGGCTGAAACGAACGAATCAGGCGCGACAGATGAAACGCCGAGGAGGCGAGGCGCCAGGGCCGTAAAATTTCCGAGCGCCAATCAAAATTAAGAGACTCCACGCGCACGCCCTTCTTCTCAAGGGCCGACGCCATTTCGCCTTTTGGCTTGACGGAACAAAGCAAAAGCTCAAAACGCGCGGGGTCGAGCAGCAAAGCCTGCTGATAAAAAAGCGTTTCCGCTCCGCCGAAATCGCTCGACGTGATCAGGTAAAAGACTTTTATTTTCCCGGCCACTTGCCGTTCATTACACAAATTCAGAAGTCCTAAAATAATAATTAGAGAGAATTCAAGGAGGTCACATTATTATGGCAACGGCAATCGGCGAAAAAGCTCCTGATTTCAATTTGACCGGCATTGACGGCGGCTTGTGGAGCCTCGGCTCCTTCAAGGACAAACCTATCCTGGCCGTCGTTTTCTCCTGCAATCATTGCCCTTATGTTCAGGCCTACGAAAGCCGCATGATCGACATCCAAAAAAAATACGGCCCCCTTGGTTTTCAAATGGTCGCCGTCAACCCCAACGACGATAAAAATTATCCGGACGACAACTTCGATCATATGGTGCGCCGGGCCAAGGAACAGGGATTTAACTTTCCGTACCTTAAAGACGAAACCCAGGACATCGCCAAGGCCTACGGCGCTTCGCGCACACCCCATGTGTTTTTGCTTGATCAGGATCGCCGCATTCGCTATGCGGGCGCCATCGATGACAATTGGGAAAATCCGGCGAAAGCGAAGAAGCCCTATTTGGCGCAGGCCATCGAAGCGTTATTGGCCGGGCAAAAGCCCCAACAAACCGAAACATTTCCGGTGGGCTGCACGATCAAATGGAAAAATAAAAAATAGTGCTTTACCCGAAACGCCGCTGGTACCCGCATGCTCCGGCATTCTGCCGCTGGTTCTGCTGGGTTGGCTGCCGCTTGATCGGCCGGCTCTTCGGCCTCAAAAGCGAAGGGTTGGAACATTTAGCCAAAGGGCCCGCGCTGATCATCGCCCCGCATGTCAACTTCCTTGACCCCATCTTTGCTTTAGCCACCATGCCGCGTCCGCCCCGTTTCATCGGAGACGCGTTCTTCACATTTTCCAACCCGTTGCTGGCTTGGGTGATGTGGCTGGCCGGCGTGGTTCCGGTGGACCGGTCCCGGCCCGATCCCTACGCTTTGCGCCAATACCTACGGCTCATGTCCCACGGGGAGCTCTGCGTGCTGTTCCCCGAAGGCGCGCGCAGCCTCCATGGAGAAGTCATGCCGCCCATGACGCAAGCCGTCAAATTAATCGCCAAGCTTAAAATCCCCGTGGCTACCGTGGCTCTTGAGGGCGCTTATGATTCCTGGCCGCGCTGGGATCCCCAAATCAGACAACCCTGGGGCCGCGTGCGCGTGCGTTTCGTGGAAATGCTCAAAACCGGAGAATCCCCGCGATTAAACGGGAAACCCCAAGACGTTTACGACCGGCGCCGGGGCATCGATGTTGAATCCGAGCGCAGGGAAATCCGCCGTTCGCTGGATCAAGCCGCCCGGGGCGAACCCGAAGCCACGGTGCTGACGCGCCGGGGAAGGCCGCAAGCCGTCCCGCGCCTCCTGTGCTTTTGTCCGGAATGCGCCCAGCCCAGCGGCCTTGCCTGGAACCATAAAACCAAACTGCTGACCTGCAGCCGCTGCCTGCTTGAGCTACGCGTCTTAAAACATGGCTTGGCCGCCCGGCGCGCGACCGGCGATGAAACGCCCCGCTCCATTGCCGCGTGGTTTCATCAAATGCAAAACGCCTTGCGCAATAAAAATTCCGAAGACCTGACCGTGGCTTCGAAAGTCTCGGCACGCGTCCGTGAGAATACCGACGAAAGCGACGCCCCCTTTGAACCGGCATCGGTGCGGATCGACCAGCATGGGTTGGCTTTCCGCAATTCCCAACTCATGCTTCACGTGCCGCTTAAATTTGCGGCCAAAGGCAGCACCAAGGGCTCGGACGTGCTGGATATCCCTTACGCCGGCCGCCAGATTACGCTAATCAGCGATGAGGGCCATGCCGTTACCTGGCTGATTTTGATCCGGCGTCTAGCCGGCTGGCCGGATTACTTTTCCGAAGTCTAACCATTTGCTAGTCTTGAATCGATATGTCTGATTTGTGGAAACGCCATATCAGAAAAATAACCCTGGTCGACAGGATCAGAGAGGCCATCGAGGTTTACCGCTGGGCTCATTTGCGCTACCTCGAAGATAAATACTTGGACGATCGCAAAAACTACTGGGAAACCCTGCACGGCTATTACCACGACTTAAGAGCCGTGGGGCCGTCCCAACAGGAAGAGGTCAATCAAAAAGTTTACGCCCAATCCCGCGCCACGATCAGCGAATTTCTTGACCGCAACGGTTTCGATCTCGCCGGCAAAAAAGTTTTAGAAATCGGCATCGGCGCCGGATTCTTCACGCGCCTGTTGGCGGAGAAAAAACCCAAAATTCTCCATGGCATGGATATTTCCCAAACCGCCGTACAGAAAGTCGACAACGTCTTGAAGCAAATGAACGGGATCAACTACAAACTTTGGTGCGCGGACGCGGTTCAAGGCATACCGACCCAGGAAAAATACGATTACATCGTGATGCTCGACGTCACCCAACATATCACCAACCGCTCTCAGCTCTTAAGCGCGCTAAAAAATATCCAAAACAGCCTGGAGCCCAAGGGCGTTTATATTTTGACCTCTTACCTGACCCAACCCAACGGCCAAACCCACGAGGCTTTTCACGTCCGCTACTGGCCGCTGAACGTTTACAAAGAAATTTTTTCGGATATGGGATGGCGCTATACGATTTACGAAAAGCCCTTCGACATGAAAGAGCTTTTTGCCATCGCGCCGAAAAACTAAGCATTAACAGAAGGGAGGGGAAATGAAAATCATGAAAACCTTGGGGCTTGCCGCCGCCTCGATAGCGCTGCCGTTGGCGGCTTACGCGGGCTGCGATCACGGCGGCGCCTGTGACGGGCACGCAGGAGCCGGAAAAATCCTGCTTCTGGGCACTCTGGCTTTGGGTTATTGGGTGTTAAGAACCGCCAGAAAAGATAAAGACACGGGCTGGTTCAAATGGGTCAGCCATGGCACGGGCTGGATTATTCTTTTGGCGAGTTTGGCCGCTCTTGCCTGCACGCTGTGCAAAACTTGCCATGCCAAAAAGGGTTCCGCCGCCAGCTGCCCTTTTCATCAAAACGCGGAACAACCGCCCACCGAATAAAACAGATCGGTTCGATTAAATTCCCTAAAGTCCCATTTTTTAATGGGACTTTAGGCCCTACTCAAATATAGGCCTTCCGGTATAGAGTAATTGGGCCTAAAGTCCTAGCCAGGACTTCCAGGCTATTACCGCGATCCGGAGGTGCCATGAAATCCGCGACTCGCCGAGTTACCTTATTCGTATTCGCCGCGCTCGCGCTCGCCGCTCCCCTGCGGCAAACAGCCGCCCAATTAAGGTTCACCCCAGATGAAATGAAGCAAGCCCGCCGCAATCCCCGCTTCTTCACCATCGACCCCGCATCCGTCACCGTTGAAAAAATGAACCCTCCGCTGCCGACGCCAGCGCCCAACCCGAACACGCCCGCCCCCGCTCCCTTGCCCGGTTCTCCCGACGATCCTATCGTCTTCATCGACCGCATCATCAACCTGGGTTTGAAAATCTGGGGGATTATCGAGAGAAACCGTCCGGTGGTGGATGTGACCAATCAATACGCCACGGCCGTGCCCGAAGGCATCACCAACCCGTTTCAGCTTGGAAACTGGAACCAGCCGCACGGAGAAATCTATGAGATGACCGCCAAAAATGTCTACGGGATGCGCGTCGTCAAAGTGCGCTACCAGGTGCTGCGCACCGACGGCGGCAGTTACCGGGGCCAAGGCAAGTATCTGGCCAATGTTTCGGTTCAGCCGCTCTTGGTCGAAGTGCTTTGGGGCTACCGGTTCAACTTAAACGCCGAGGTTTTGACCGTCACCAACGCGGGAACCGCGGAAAATCCCTTGGCGGCCATGACCTTGGTTCTTAAATGGCGCATCGCCACGCCGATTAAAGACGGCCAAGGCGCCATGGTCTATTATGTGCGCGGAGACGGACTCATGCGAGAAATCGGCATGCCCTATGAAAATTTAGTGGCTTCGACCGAGTAGGGCTGACCGGCTCCAGTTTGATATTCTTTCCATGTGCCGGATCGAGTCGTTTCTCTTTTAGCCAGCGCCACGGAAATCCTCTGCTCTCTGGGCTTCGAGCATGTTTTGGTGGCTCGCTCGCATGAATGCGATTACCCGGAAACCGTCAAACGCCTGCCGGCCATCACCCATCCCAAGCTCAAGGTCAACGTCGGCAGCGCCCAAATCGACCGGGAAATTAAAACGCTCCTGGAGCAGGGGCTCTCCATTTACCAGGTCGACGCGCGGCAATTAAAAGAGCTCAACCCCACGCTCATCATTACCCAAACTCAATGCGAGGTCTGCGCCGTCAGCCTAAAAGACGTGGAACAAGCGCTTTGCGAATGGGTCCGGCTTAAAGACGGCGAACCGAAAATCGTTTCTCTTTGTCCGAATTCTCTGGCTGATGTTTGGGCTGATATCGCCCGCGTGGCCGCCGCCTTAAATGCGTCGGAGCGCAGCGTGGTGATCATCAGCCGCTTGAAAGCCCGTATGAAAACCATTGCGGATCAAGCGCGCAGCCTCGGCCCCAAACCCAGGGTCGCTTCCATCGAATGGATCGACCCGCTCATGGCCGGAGGAAATTGGATGCCTGAATTAATCGAGATGGCCGGCGGCGTCAATCTCTTCGGCGAAGCGGGGAAACATTCCCCGTGGATGAGCTGGGACGAGCTCAAAACCCAGGACCCGGATATCATCGTCATCGTCCCCTGCGGATATGACATCGCCAAAACTCGCCAGGAATTGCCGGCGCTGACCCAAAAACCGGACTGGCCTAAACTTAAGGCCGTTAAGAACAATCGCGTCTACTTGGCGGACGGCAATCAATATTTCAACCGCCCCGGCCCGCGCCTGGCCGAGTCGTTGGAAATTTTGTCCGAAATTCTCCATCCCGGACAATTTCGCTTCGGTCATCAGAATACCGGTTGGCGACATTTATAGCTGGCGCACGCGCGCATCCTCAGGTAGAATCTCCTAATGGACGCCATCCTCATTTCATTAAAAAGCAATCAATTTTTACTGGGCGGCTTGATTATCGGATTCGTCAGCGCCGCGCCCTTGGGGCCGATCGGCGTTCTCTGCATCCGGCGCGCCCTGTCCGAAGGCGGATGGGCGGGTTTTGCCTCGGGCATGGGAACCGCGGTCGCGGACGTGCTCTATAGCTTAATCGCCATCATCGGATTGACCTTCGTGGCCGGGTTCCTGGCCGCGCATCAATTGTTTATTTGGCTTATCAGCAGCTCGGTCATCTGCGCCATGGGCATTAAAACCTTTTTCAGCAAGACCCACCTTCAAGAGGATCTTAATAAGGGAAAAAATTTGATCAAAATGTTCGTTTCAACGTTCCTCTTGACGCTCGCCAACCCGACCGTCATCCTCACCTTCGCGGCTCTGCTCGCGGCTGTGGGCGCCACCGGCGCTCAGGCCGGTCGCGAGGCCCAAGCCTGGCTGATCGGCGGCATTATCATAGGCGCTGTTGTTTGGTGGGGCCTGTTAAACGGGGCGATCCTGATGCTCAACATCAAGCTCAATGAACGCAATTTGAGACTGATGAACAAAACAGCGGGCGTTTTAATCGTTGTTTTAGGCCTTTTAACGCCTTTTTTCAGATAGTCTTCTTCCTCGTTCTTTACTAAAATGTCATTAATGCCCGTTCAATCCGACATTTTCGAAGCTTTAAGCCAAGTTCAAGACCCCGATCTGCACCGGGACATCGTCTCCTTGGGCATGATTCAGGACCTTAAAGTCGATGGCGGCAGCGTCAGTTTCGACTTTGTGCTCACCACGCCCGCCTGCCCGGTCCGCGACCAGCTTCAGGAACAAGCCCGGCAAGCGGTGATGGGCGTCAAAGGCGTGACGGACGTGGCCGTCAACATGAAATCCAATACCTATAAGGACACCCGCTTGGAGCAAGCCAAACTTCCGGATATCAAAAACATCATTGCCGTGGGCAGCGGCAAAGGCGGGGTCGGCAAATCCACGGTTGCCGTCAATTTGGCGGTCACCTTGACCAAATTAGGCGCCAAAGTCGGGCTCCTGGACGCTGATTTTTACGGCCCCAACCAGCCCCAAATGCTGGGTATCGACCGGGCCGCGCTGATCCCGGATGAAAACAATAAAATCGCCCCGCCGGAAAATTACGGGGTCAAACTCATGTCCATCGGATTTTTCCTCGAAGGGGACAACCCGGTCATGTGGCGCGGACCCATGCTCCACGGCGCGCTGACCCAATTCCTCCATGACGTCAGATGGGGGGACATCGATTACCTGATCATCGACCTGCCGCCGGGAACCGGGGACGTGCAGATCACGCTCGTTCAAAACGTGCCGTTAACCGGCGCCATTTTGGTGACCACGCCCCAAACCGTGGCTCTTTCCGACGTGCGCAAAACCATCCGCATGTTCGAAAAGGCCAAGACCAATGTGTTGGGCGTGATTGAAAACATGTCTGGATTCATTTGCCCCCATTGCGAAAAACTCACCAAAATTTTCGCGGAGGGCGGCGGCCAAGCCCTAAACAAAGACTACGGCGTCGAGCTTTTGGGCCAAATTCCTCTGGATGCGGAAATCTGCCGCTTGGGCGAAACCGGCAAGCCCATCGCCGCCTCAAACCCGCAACACCCGATTTCTCAAATTTATCGCGATATCGCGACGCGCATGGCCGCAAAAATCAGCACCCTGGACGCCTCGGCCGTCGTGCAAATCATCCAAACCTAATTTTAAGGAGCGATGCTCATGAGCCTGACCATCGAATGCTTAGACCGGTCCCGATTTAAAGGGGAAAAAGACACGCTGGTTCTTTTCACCTGGGAAGGGGAAAAATTCAATTCGGAAGGATGGCTTGATTCAAAAAAAGAAAAGGCCTTGGATGACGTCACCAAACGCGAACAATTCAAAGGCAAAACCGCGGAGCTTTTAACTTATTACCCGGAACGCGACGAGCCTGTCACGCGCCTGATCCTGGCGGGCTTGGGCAAAAGAAAAGAAGCCAAGCTCGAAGCATTGCGCGATGCCTCGGCCAAAGCCTACAAAGCATCCAGCAAACAATCGGACACGCTGTGGATCGATTTGCCCAGATGGCCGGAAAAAATATCCTTGGCCGCTTTGGCCCAGGCCGTAACCCAAGGCGCTCTCTTAGGCCGCTACCGCTACAATAAACATAAATCCGACGAGGAATCGAAAAAAGACGGGGCGGTCAAACGAGTGGTGCTGGTCGTTGAAAGGCCCGATGAAGCGGCGGCCGTTAAAAACGGCATTGAAAAAGGCCGCGTCCTTGCCGAAACCGTCAATTTTATCCGCGATCTGGTCAATGAGCCGCCAAGCAGGAAGCGCCCCACGGAAATGGCGCGCACCGCGCGCGGCTTAGCCCGCGGCCGCCTCAAAGTCCGCGTTTACGGCAAAAACGAAATCGAAAAAATGGGTATGGGCGCGTTGTTGGGCGTCAATGCGGGCTCCGTCAACGATCCCGCGTTTGTCCACCTTGTGTACCGGCCTAAAGGAACGCCCAAGAAAAAAATCGGTTTGGTGGGCAAAGGCATTACCTTCGATTCCGGCGGCTTGAACATCAAAACCGGCAATCACATGCTCACTATGAAAGTGGACATGGCCGGCGCCGCCACGGTCATGGCCGTGCTACGCGCCTGCGAGGCGCTCGAGGTGCCCCATGAAGTTCATGGATTTACCCCGTTTACGGAAAATATGCCCGGGGAGAATGCGTACAAGCCCGGCGACGTTGTCCGCGCCTTAAACGGCAAAACCATTGAAATTTTAAACACGGATGCCGAGGGCCGCGTTGTTTTGGCGGATGCCCTGTCCTTTGCGTCCAAACAGAACCTTGATGCGATTATCGACATCGCCACCTTAACCGGAGCCGTTGTCGTGGCGCTCGGCGATCATGTGACCGGGCTTCTGGCCAATAACGAAAAGCTGGCCCAGGATTTGATCGCCGCCTCCAAATCAGCCGGAGAAAAAGTTTGGCAGCTTCCCTTGGTCGAAGAATACAAAGAGCGCATCAAGGGCAAGGTCGGCGATTTGGCGAATATTTCCACGCGGGGCGGCACGGAGCCCGGAACCATTATCGGCGGCCTGTTCCTTCAGGAATTCGTGGACTCCAAGCCCTGGGCGCATTTTGACATTGCGGGAACGGCGTGGACCGACGGGGAGACCCCGACCTGCCCGCCCGGCGGCACCGGGGCCATTGCGCGCACGCTGATCGAATATCTGCTGGGCCTCAATTGATGGGAAAAAAACTTTTCGTCGTGGCGCCGCGCGGCTGGTGCGCGGGCGTGGACCGCGCCATTGAAATTTTAGACGTCGTTCTCGAGCATTTTCCAACTCCCGTTTACGTCCGCCATGAAATCGTCCACAACAAAACCGTGGTTGAGTCCTATAAAAAGCGCGGCGTTGTTTTTGTGGATGAAGCCGGCGAAGTGCCGGAAGGGCAAATCGTGGTTTTTTCGGCTCACGGCACCGCTCCGAATGTTGAAGAAGAGGCCAAGCGCCGCCGCTTAAAAGTTATCGATGCCACCTGCCCCCTGGTTACCAAAGTCCACCTTGAAGTGCAGCGTTTCGTTGAAAAAGGCTACAGCATTCTTTATATCGGACACAAAAATCATATCGAAGCGGTCGGCGTTCTAGGCGAGGCCCCGGATAAAATCACCATCGTCGAGACTCCGCAGGAAGCCGCTCAAATCCCGGCGCCGCCCCAAAAAACCGTGATCCTCACGCAAACCACGCTTTCCGTAGACGACACGCAAAAAGTGATCGATGTTTTAAAATCGCGCTTTCCGTGGATTCAACTGACCCCGAAAGAAGATATTTGCTATGCCACCACCAACCGCCAGGCCGCGGTCAAGCTCTTGATCGGCGCCCATCAGCCCCAATTTATTTACGTCATCGGCTCAAAGAACAGCTCCAATTCCAACCGGCTCTGTGAAGTGGCCAAAACCCTGGGCGTCCCATCGCGCCTGATTGACTCGACCACGGATATCCGGCCGGAGGACTGGGAGGGCAAAACAACGCTAGGTTTGACCGCCGGCGCCAGCGCGCCCGAGAGCCTGGTCCAAGAAGTCGCGGATTATTTCCGCCGCGAAGGTTACGCGGTTGAAGAAACGATTTTCGAAAAAGAAAACATGAGTTTCGCCCTGCCCAAAGAATTAATCGAACTCATTCCCGTCTCATAAGATGGAAACCAAGACCCGGTCCATTCCCGATGTCGTCCGCGAGCTGATTTCTTTAATCGGCGAGGACCCTTCGCGCCTGGGCTTAAAGAAAACCCCGGAACGCTTCGCCAAGGCCATTTCGGAATTGACCAGCGGATACAACCTGGACACCGACGCGATCGTCAACGGCGCGGTTTATCCGGCGGAGGGAAACTCCGGATTGATTCTGGTCCGGGATATTAGTTTTCACTCTCTTTGCGAGCATCATCTTCTGCCCTTTCACGGCAAAGCCTATGTCGCCTATATGCCCGATGAAAAAATTATCGGGCTGTCCAAAATCCCGCGCATCGTCCAGGTTTTCGCGCGCAGGCTCCAGCTCCAAGAACGCCTGACCCGGCAAATCGCCCAGGCCGTTGAAACGAAGTTAAACCCCCTGGGCGTGGGCGTCATCGTCAAGGCGCGGCATATGTGCCTTGAAATGCGCGGCGCCAAAGCCGCCGGATCGGAAATGGTGACCAGCGTTTATTTGGGCAAATTTAAGGATTGCTCGATGACCCGTTCCGAATTCCTCAACTTGATCGCCAACCCGCCCCGATGAAAGCTTTAGTCATCCGCAAAACCGGCGGTCCCGAAGTCCTCAAAGTCGAAGACTGGCCCAAGCCCTACATTAAAAACAATCAGGTTTTAATCCGCGTCAAAGCCGCGGGGGTCAATTTCGCGGATTGCATTATGCGCATGGGCCTGTACCGGGATGCGCCGCCGAGGCCTTTTGTCCCGGGCTATGAAGTGGCCGGCGTCGTGGAAGAAGTGGGCCAGGGCGTCACCGAGTTTAAAAAAGGCGACCGGGTCGTCACGCCCACGCGTTTCGGCGGCTGCTGCGAATTTGTGGCTGTTGACGCGGTTCAACCCCATCATCTGCCTGATTCCATTTCCTTTGAAGAAGCGGCCGCGATCCCGGTCAATTACATGACCGCTTATGTGGGTCTTTACGAAATGGGCCGCATCCGGGAGGGGGATAAGGTTTTAATCCATAACGCGGCGGGCGGCGTGGGCACAGCCGCAGTGCAGTTAGTGCAGGCAGCCAAAGCCACGGTCATCGCCACCGCGGGCTCGCCCCAAAAAATTGAACGCTTGAAAGCCATGGGCGTCCAGCACATCGTCAATTACCGCTTCGGCGATTACGAAGAAAACGTCCGCCGCCTCTTAGCCGGAAAAATTTCAAACGGCGCTTCAGGAGCGGGCCTTCAAATCAGCTTCAACGCCTTGGGCGGTGACACCATTAAGAAAGATTTGCGCCTCCTGGGCCCCGGCGGCCGAGTGATCATCTACGGCATGGCCTCTTTTGTGGGAGGGGAAAAGACGGATTGGCTCAAAGTCATCACAGGGCTTTTGAAAACGCCGATTTTCCATCCCCTCTGGCTCGCCAACAACAACAAAGGCGTGTTCGGTCTGAACATGTTGTTTTATTTCAACCCCAAGGACCCGGCCTATTACCGCCGCGTCACCAATGATTTGATGAGCCTGTTCCACCAAGGCAAGCTAAAACCCATCGTGGACAGCACCTACCCGCTAGAGAAAGCCCCCGAAGCCCACCACCGCATCCACTCCCGCCAATCCATCGGCAAAGTGGTTTTAATCCCGTAGAACGAACAAAAGACTCGTTGTTTTTTCGACTATTCTTGGTGTATGGATATTATCCGGATTGCGTTTAGGCCATGCCCAGCAAGCAGCTCCAGAATGGAAAAAGAAAGTAGCGAGTTCACTTGGATCAGCTTACGGAGAGAAGTTCGTAGATGAAAATGGCGGTTGGGAAATCATCAACCGTGGGCGTCAATCGCCGAAATCTTTTTTTAGATTGTCTCCAACAAGCAGGACGGGGGCATTAATACGGTTGACATCTGGTTTACCGCTTGTATTTGGAATCTTTCCAGGCTTCGAAGCGTTGATAAAGACCGCTGGGTGTCACACCAAGCGCCTCCTCAACAGCCGCCCAAAAGGACGCTTTGCGGTTTAGAAGGAGTTCATGTATCTTGTCCACGCCGAACTCCTCATGCATAAACCGAACCAGAACCTGGCCGTTGCGGTAAGAATCGCGCACGACGAACTGTGTATTGTCCAGTTCAATGCCGCCCGATTCAAGATATTTCAAAAAATACCTCTCTTGAAGCGTGGTCCGGGTATACTCCGAAGTAAGCTTCAAGCGCAAATACTCTTCGTATCCTTGAATGAACCAATTCGGGGAACGAAGGAATCTCCAGCCTCCGCCCTTGGCAGCCGTTATCCGCTCCAAATATATGGTGGAAAGCTCATGAACTAAAATTTGCTTATGGTAATCCGGATTATTCATGGGCTCCCCTGCCGCGCCTCTATCTTGATCGGTGTATAGTGAGGGCGACAGATAATGAAGCTCGGCCCGGCCTTTAGCGTATTCCCCTGTTAAGGTGGTTGTATGGGCGTTTGCCATTTCCACGGGCTTCGGATGGAGATACACCTTCACCGTCACGCCCTCCATGAGCGCCTCCGGATTTTGATCTTGGAATTCGGTTTCCAGGGCACGAACGGCCTCTCCCCATAATTTGGCCATGAGTTTCGCGTCCTTTGTAAACCCCTTGGCATAATGGATGCGCCCATGTTCAACATCAATAATATGCCAAGAGATGGCACCCCTTGATTCTGCCCCAAAAGTAACGCCGCATCCGGCGATAAGCAAAAACAGGCTGAAGAAACACCCGACCCTCATGGGAAGGCTTTCTCGCATAGTTAAGCCTATCTTCCGACCCGCAAAAATGCAAGGGTTGCTTTGTGTAAAAAAATCAACAGGTGTGTCTATCTAGAATTCGGTTATAGATTGTTTTGCAAGACACCTTTACCTTAGCCATCGAGCTTTCAACTGAAATTCCGTTAAAAAATAAATCCTCGCTTATGATGATTTCACCTCAAGTCGAAGGACCCTTCTTGATAAATTTATAAAGTAGTACTATAGTAATATCAAGGTAGTATATGGGTAATACTAAAAAATTAACGATCAGCGTTCCGAAAAAGGAATTCCAGCAGGCGATTTCCTACGCCAAACGGGAAGGCATCACACAGGCAAGTCATCTTGTCAGAGAGGCGATTGAGGCTTGGTTAGAACCGCGTTTGCAGGCAGACCTTGTCAAAGCAGCCCGGCCGCTTTATGAGGCCGTCGCCGCTGAGTCCGCTTCTCTGGCGAAAGCCGGGGGCAAGATAGCAGCCAAACATTGGCCCAAGGATTGACAGGAATTTGCCATCCATCGGATTTCCGCTTCGGGGCGAAATCTACCTCTTAATGCTGGATAAAGAACGGCCTGCTCTGGTCGTCTCAAACAATATTCGAAATGAGGCCGCTCAGCATATCACGGTAGCAGCCATTCGCTCCAATCCAAAAGCCGCTTTAATCCCAGAATGCTTTGCCGTTAAAGCCTCGCGCGCCAACGGCTTAAGCCATGATTCCGCGGCCGATTGCGGGCATCTTTTTACACTGGATAAATCAGCCTTTACGAAGCTGTTGGGGCGGATTGAACCCATCTATCTAAAAATTTTGGACCGCGCCATTGCCGTCAGCATGGGTTTATCTTTTTACCCTCATCCCTAAAACGAATCTAAGCCGCCTAACTTAATTTACGGGCTTTTGCTTTTATAGCTGTCGCCGCCGGTGCGCTCTTGCAGCAGATAAATGGCGCTGATGGCTTCGTTCTCTAAAAGCCTGATTTTCTCGACCGCTTCTAATTGCGGCCATTGAAAATCCCCGCTTTTGATCGTCTCGATGTCGGCGCGCCAATTTTCCGATCTTACGGCTCTTTTAATTTTCTGGATATTTTTAAAAAGCCTTCTGATCTGATCTCGAAAATCAATACGGACAGTTGTCCTTATTTCTTGTCCTTCGGAATCGTAACGTCCGCTGCCGCTTGTCCGTTCAATAATGGGGATGGACACCACGCGGGAATCCGTCTCGCCCATGCGCTCCATCGCCCCAAGTAAAAAACCGCAATGACGAACGAAAACATCCCTGCTGGCGTCCTGCGACTCAGCGGCGTTTTCCAGCTCCGTGGTGTATTCCACATAAACCTCATCCTCGGTTAAACCATCGCAATTGCTGCGGACATTGACGGTCAAACGTTGAAATTCATCCCGTGTGTACGACGCATTGCCCACGGTTCGATCCTGGGCGGATAAAAAACCGGCGCCCGTCACCAGCAAAACCACAACGATGTTCATCGATACTCCTCCGTTTGCCCAAATCATTCGCGTATTTAAGATTAACCCCGGAAGCCGCTCCTTTCAAGGAGAGCTTTTTATTGATACGATCAAGCGACTCCATGTTTAGGATATTCCTGCTTGTTCTGCTTGAGGCGATCCCCTTTTACGCTTTAGCCGGGCACGGAGGCGAACATTTCCGTTATTTGGATGCGCCTATGGTTTCAGCCAGAAACGCCGTGGGCGCAATCGCTTCTGATCCACCCTTGCCCATGAGCCATTATTCGGCAGGCCAGTGGCGGATGACCATTAAACCCACCTACTTTACGGTTAAAACCGCTCGGCTCGCTTCCTTTAAAGACCAAAGCGCGCCGGGGGAACGCTGGTACGGGGAAAGCCTGGGCGGTTCCGGAGGAAGCCTGGGGGCCAGCTACGCCATTACTGAAAAAAGGCAAATCCATGGTTTTGTGTCGGCTGTGAGCATGACAGGCTCCATGAGCGGCACAGGCTCCGGCGAAGACGCGCCCGCCTCCGTCAAGCAAAACGACGACACCAATCTTCTGCAAGGCCCAACTCAAAGCTACGCGGTTTATCTGGGAGGGGCTAACAATTTCCTCCGGTCGAAGCAATGGAGCCTGGTGGGTTTTATGGGAATCTTCTACAGCCAAACGGATTCCAAAACCACTTGGGCCGAGCAAGCGGCCAACGGCGCCAAAATGGGCGGCACGGTTGAAGGAAATTCCAAACAATTCGGACCGGCCTTCGGCTTTCAAGCGGACCGGAATTTAGGCGGCCTATTGCGACTGACGCCCTTCATTTATGTCGGCATACCCGTGGTCAATGACGGCGACATTAAAATCCGCATTAAAGAATCGAGTAACGCCGGGTTCGCGGCCGGCAGCGAAGAAACTCTGGAAGCAAAAAACTTTCCCTTGCCGTCCATTGGGTTTAATATTTTATACAGGCCCTGGGGTTTAGGATTCAGCCTAAGCGGCGCGCTGAGCTCGCTCTATATGCCTACGATTTACGAAGGCTTGGAAATGACCCGGTTTTCCCTGACCTGGTCTTTCGGTGATTACGAAAAGTAGCTCATCCTCCGGAAAGATATAATCGCAAGCGATGGCTGTTAAATTAGCCAAAGCCTCCGCCGCTCAAAAGCGTGCGCCCGGTCCACCTTGGTACCGGATTCCGGAAAGCCTCTCCAATATCAGGAACAATCCGCTCAAAATGCTCTTGGGCGGCATGCGGGATTACGGCGATTTGGTCCGGTTTCAATTCGGCCCCATTGAAACCTATCTCTTGGCTCACCCCGACCATGTCCAACGCGTTTTTGTGGACAATAACGCCAATTATTCCAGGCAAACCATCAGCTATGAAAAAATGATGCCGGCTCTGGGGCGGGGCCTGCTGACCACCGACGGATCTTTTTGGCTCAAGCAGCGACGGACCGTCCAACCCGCCTTTCACCGGCAAAAAATCGCTATGTTCGCCGGCCGAATGGTTCAGGCGACCGAAGCCATGCTCAGCAGATGGCAAAGCTATGAAACCACGGGGGAAACCTTCGACGCGGCGGAAGAAATGATGCGATTGGCTCTGCACATTGCGGCGGACACCCTTCTAAGCGCCGACGTCAGCCGCGTGGCGCGAGCCGTCGGCGATGCGCTGACCGTAATCAATAAACATGTCAGCGACGATACCTCTTGTCCCATTGAGCTGCCCCATTGCGTGCCCACGCCGAGAAACCAACAATTTCAGAAAGCGATCCGCACCTTGGATAAAATCGTTTACGACATCATTGATGAACGCCGCAGCGGCAAAAACAACGCCGATGATCTTTTGTCCATGCTCATGCACGCCAAGGACCCTGAGACGAATGAGGGCATGGACGACAAACAACTCAGGGATGAGCTCCTGACCATATTGCTCGCCGGCCATGAAACAACGGCCAATACCCTGGCCTGGACCTGGTATCTTTTATCGACCCAGCCCACGGTCGCCGAGCGCCTTCACGATGAACTTGACCAAACGCTTCAGGGAAAAACGCCGGGTCTTGAGGATTTGCCCAAGCTTGCTTACACAAAAATGGTGCTCCAGGAATCAATGCGGCTTTATCCGCCGGCTTGGATCATCTCGCGCGCCGCGGTCAAGGACGACGTGATCGGCGGTTATAAAATTCCGAAGAAAGCGACTGTTTTCATGAGCTCCTATGTCACTCACCGGCATCCGAAATTCTGGAAAAATCCCGAGGGATTCGATCCCGGCCGTTTTGAAGAGGGGAAAAATCAAGACAGGCATCGCTTCGCCTATTTTCCTTTCGGCGGGGGCGGGCATCTGTGCATCGGCAAGGATTTCGCCATGATGGAGGCTCCTTTGCTCCTGGCCGCCATCGCCCAGCGCTACTGCCTCGATTTGGTCCCAGGCCATCCCGTCGAGCCCGAGCCGCTCATCACCCTGCGGCCCCGCTACGGCTTAAAAATGACGCTGCGCCCGCGCGCATAAAAATCGCTTGACCCGGCCCCTGTATCCTGTTACCCTAAAGACGTCCCTGTTTTTAAACAAGGCTCATGAGCCTCTTTTTATTTCTTATTGAGAAATCGTTTTTTCTTGGCCGCGCTTAAACGTTCAATAGCGTAGCGCAGCATGGTTCTGGGCATCGAAGGCGCATGCGCCTCAAGAAATCCTGTTAAAACCGCCTCGTTGCGTTTGCCCACTTCGCGCAGCATCCATCCGGCCGCTTTATGCATCAAATCCTCTTGATCATTGAGCAAGGAACGCGCTAGACGAAGGGTGTCGTCAAATTGGCCTTTGCGTATGAAATGAAGCGTGGCCACCATGGCCACGCGCCGGTCCCAGAGCCTTGATGAAGCGGCCAGGCGGTCAAGAAGAGACCGGTCCTTGTCTTCCAGATAAGCCCCGACGATATGATGGGCCGATGAATCCACCAAATCCCAATTATTCACCCAAGTCAAATGATGCAGATAGAACTTAAAAAGCTTGGAGCGCTCCTTGCCGAAAGCCCCCTGAAAACGCTCCGTCAAAATCAACAATCCCAAAAGCCTTTCTTCGTGAACGCCGCGACGCAGCAACTCCCGTATGCCCTCAAGCGGCAAGTCCGGACCCGAACGCGCAATATGCCGGATTTGGGGCACGGTTACGCCGATAAAACGGTCGCCTTCGCCATATTGGCCTGGGCCGGTTTTGAAAAAACCTTGAAGGATCACGGCTTTTTTCGGGCTTGCCAAGGCCCGAAGTTTAGCTTTCAGCAGATCAACGTTCATGCCGATGCCTTGGCGTTAAATTATTCAATAGCCAGGACGGCTTTAGCTTGGCTCCAGCGCCTAGGATGCAAAATAACCGGCCGATCATCCGTGGAAACAGGCAGATCATCAAGCCCTTCGGGATGGTAGCTGTTGTCAAGCCATCTCTTTAAGCGTTCCGGGTTGAACCATTGGGGCTGAGGATCGAATGATTGAAATCGCTTGCTCCAAGCCTGCTCATCAACGGCGATAGGCCGGCCTTTGGAGGCCATTAAAAAGGTGACCTGCCTATTATCCTCAGAGGCTTTTTTATTGGGCCAAAGTTTCGGGCTCATCAAATAAACATACTCACCGAAAGCGGCTTTTAGAGTGCGGGCGCCCAAAACCAAAGACGTCAATTGAAGCCGGCGATTGCGGGAAACCTCCGGCGCCAGATAATCATGCGTCATATAAATACCGCCGGGATTAAGCCGCCTATGAATTTCTTGCATGAATTCAACGGAATAAAAAATACCCGAGCCTTCCTGCGAAGCATCCGGAAGATCGGAAAAAATCAAATCATAATGCCGGTTATTTTGTCTGATGAATTGCCGCCCGTCGCCGATCGCAAGGTGGACCTTGGGATTGTCCCATATGGAAAGGCCCTTGACGTGGTTAAGTTCGGGAAGGCGGGCTCCGGCCGTTTCAATAACCGCCCGGTCAATATCCACCTGATCAATGGATTCGATACGGGGATCAGCCAGGGCGGCGGCGATCAAATCCCCGTCTCCGCAGCCGATAAAAAGCAGATGTTTGGGATTAGGGTGGGCCGTAAGCCCGAAATAAATCATCTCCTGATACGTCCGCTGAGGGGAGGTTGACGATTGAATCAGGCCGTCTAAAAACAATACGCGAATAGGCTGATTTAGGGATCCCAGCTTAATATCGGCCATCTGGATACGCTGATAAATCGAATCCTGAAAGCTATGAGACAAGAGCTCGGGGGATTTAAGGAATTTATAGCGATAACGCATGGCCCAGACCGCGCTGTCGGCGTCTAGTCGAGGGCTCCAGGCAAATGCAAAAGCTGAAACGATGAGAAGCCCAAGAGTCCCACCGGTGAACGTAAAAATGGCTTGCTTGCTTAAAGCGACAATAATCAAAGCGCTGGCGAGCTCGCCCGCCGCAGCCACAAGGCTGGATTTGTAAGCGCCCAATTCGGGCAAAAGCGCAAACGGCAAGAGGAGGGCGCCGATCAGAGCGCCCATGGTATCGGCTCCGTAAATCAAACCGGTATAAAAACCTGTGCGGCCTTTGGAAATATACCGCTCGATCATTTGCATGGCAACCGGAATTTCGCCGCCGACAAGCACCGAGGGCAGCATAATGACGATAAATGAAAAAATATAGCGCGCCGGCCAATGAGCAATGAGACCGAACGAACGCAAGACCGGGATAATCCCCGCGCATACGCCGGCCAAACAAAGCTCCATGACAATAAAAAGAGCGGTCACTTTGGATAAGCGCATGGTCAAATAACCGAATATCTGACTGCCCAAAAATAATCCCAGCATCACCGCGCCTAACATGGCGCTTGAGGCATAGATCGCCCCGCCCAGCGTAATCAACAGTTCGCGCAAAAATAAAATCTCAAGAACCATAAATGAAAATCCGGATGTCACGAGGGCTGATAGAAGCCCGGCGATGAACGCTCCGCCGGAAAGCCGTTTCATTAAATCAGTCGGCCGGTAATGATGGGCGCATTACGGTGCTGCCCAGGCTTGGCTGCTGGGCGACGTTTCGTCCCAGGAAATGCGCACGAGGACCACGTTTGAAACCGGAATATCCTTCAGTTTGTTGTTGTAATAGATATAAATCAATCCTGTTCCCGTCGTCCGCTCGGTCGTGCCCACAACCCAAAGGGCGCCGTGAATATTGACCTGCGAAGAAAATGTCATATTGCCGCCGACATACACGAATCCTTTGAAGTCAATTTTTGTGTCGGCAGCCGCGGGGACATCAGGATTGCTGGTATAGACGGCGCCTGAATTCCAATTTTCCGTGCCAAATCCGAAGGTCAGGTCGTTCGTGTTGAGTCCGGCGTCGGCCGGGTATTCATCCGCCAGGGAAGTATCCTTCTTTTGATATTCTTTCCAAGCATTACTGGGCACATCAGCCGTGTAACTCATGACATAAGTTCCGGATATATGCATATTCCCCCGGATGACGACATTGCCTTTAATGCCGATGGTATCCGTGAATTCGACATTGCCGTCCCAGTACCAATTCAGGTTATCTTGCGAGCCTGCGTAGGCGTCTGAATCTTCAAAATAAGGGCTGGCTGAATCGCCGGTGACATAAGCGCCCAGTTTGTCGTCCCAGTAACGATAAACGTTCAACGTGCCGTTGGCGCTGGCTGACGAGCGCCATTCGTTGAATTGAATAAGCGGCAAATCAGGGACATCATAATCCGACCACCATTCCACATTATCTGTATTCGGGGGATTAAGCCCATTGGTGTCTCTGGGATCGCCGCCGTGTCCGTCCACGACCTGCTTCGCGTATTTGCGCGGGAAATAACGCCCCGCCGAAGCGTTATCCGTCATATCGATATTGTCATTGGACATAATCGGTCCCCAATTGACGATGGCCACGTGATTTTTGACATCGAGCTGGGATTCGGAAAACAACGCGCTGTTGACCACCGTATTTTCAACAATGCATTTTATGGCGCGGGTTTCTTTTGCGTCAACGTCCCGTCCCTCGCCATAAATGGTGGCTTGATTGTCGCTCGGACCCGAAGTTATTTTGATGCGGTAGTACCCTCCGGCAATATCATCGTAGGTCTTATCAAAATTGTAATTCGTGATCACGGTTCCGTTGACCGCATTAGTCCAGCTAGAGGTTGAGGACTTCAATTTCCAAATACCCCGGTCCACGGCCGCGTCGGTCAGGTTAAAGGCGCGGGTGGATTTCTGGACCTTGATCGTAAGCTTGGATTCCGTGGTCAGCCAATCGACGATGGCGGGAACCGTGATCAGGAGAACCAGCATGGTCATCAAGACGGTGATCAGGGCGACGCCGCGCTCATTTCTTTTCATTCGTTCATCACCCTGATTTTTTCCGAAGCCATATGCAAAGCATATTGCCTTTTTTGGAGGCTGATCGTTTTTTCGAGCGTCATGGCTACGGAGATAATCGCCAAGTCATCCGACTTGGGAAATGAAAATGCCAAATAGCGAATATTATTAGACAGCACGCGGTCGGTAACGGTGCCCGCCGTCAATTTCAATTTTTTATTGTCCTGATAAATAACATAATTCGTGTTGTTGACGTCCGTAAAACTGACACGGGAATAATACGGCTGACTGCTCGTCGCTCGATCGATTTTAATCGAGCTGGTTTTTGCTTGGCGGAGATTTCTGTTGACCGTTTCCATAATGCCGCGGGCTTCCGCTTGAAGTTCATGCCTGGCACGATTCAAAATATAGAATCTGTTGGTTTGCTGCAACACTTCGCCCAACACCAACATCATGCCGCCTAAAATAGCCATGGTAATCATAATTTCAGGCAAAGTCACGCCGTATGAGCTTAATCGTTGTTTTACCATGACAGGTTGATATCGGGAGTTGTTTGTCCGGCGGTGACCGTGACATTGGATGTGGCGCTCGAATTGATTACCGGCGTGTCCCCGCTGAAAGTGAAATAGTACGCATAAACTTCGTATTTGGTTGAAGTGGAACCCCTGACATCAACGCTGTAGGTCCCGTCTTCATAGCTGTTCGTCATGTAGTAAGGAGCGCCGGTTAACGTATTGGAACTTAAAGCCGGCGGCGTCGTGATTGTTGTCGTGGTGACGATAACCAGGACCCCGGTTTTAATGATTTCGCCGCCGGATTTGAACGTGCCGGTTATTTTGCCGAAGGCGTTGCTGATGGTGAATGTGCCGATATGAAGATCATCACCGATGGCAACCGTCGTGGAAATGGAAGCGGGCGAAGATGTCTCGCCCGATCCCAGGATCGGCTCAACGGAATACGTTCCAGTCGCCAAATCGGTCAAAAGAAAACGGCCGTCCGAGCCGGATACTTCGTTAGCCATCGCAATATCATTTTCGTTATAGGCGGTGTAGGCGATGCCGGGCAAAGCATTGATGCCGTCGCGCGTTGAAAAACCTCGAATTTTTCCACCCTGGGATAAAGTGAAATTAACACCGGACGTGACCTTGCCCAATACAACGACGACTGACTGCGAAGTTTGGGATACGTAGCTGCTGTTGCCGTTATTAGGATTGGCGGTGATATCATAGGTGCCGGGAGTCAAAGCCATTAAATAACCGCCGTGCGAAGCGCTGGCCTCTTCCTCATAGAAACCGGCGCTGACCTTGACAGCCGGATTGATAGCTGAACCAGCGACATTTTTTACCGAGCCGCTGATATAGCCTTCCGTATTATCTTGGGAAAGAATTGATGCGTAGATGCTGGTATAGGGATAAGTAGGAACGGTTACGCTATTGGGAATGCTGATGACGGTATTTGCCGTGACTTCCGCCGTCGCTATTTGCAGGGTATAGCTGTCGCTGGAAATATAGACATACCAGGTTCCCGTGGCTACTGAAGTCAATGTAAACGTTGAATAATCGCTTGTTGCTCCGGATACCAATTTGGTGGTTGTCGATAGAGAAAGCCCATCCGTCGCCGTAACAACGGCGCCCGTGGCCAAACCGCCGCAATTCGGCCGATGGCTGGTGGTTGAATTTTTAACGTCCATAACCCATGGGTAAAGATTAATCGAGTTCCTATTTGAATCGCAGCATCTGCCGAGGGTGCTCCATAGGGCCCATGGCCTGGCAAAACGGTGTATTTGTTCGCCGGCATTTAATCCGCTTGCTAAAGCCAAGGCCGACGTTTCCACAAATTCAGAAGGAGGATCAGCGCCGCTGGAATTTGACCAAGCGACCCGGTCATAATAAGTCGATGCTCCGGGATAACGGATGCCGATGCCGCCGTCGGAATCGTTAACAATGGTATTTTTGGCTTGCAAATCGCTGTAAATGGCGTCCGCAGTAAGCCATTGATTGCCGTAGAGAATAGGCGACGTGCTGGCGATCAAGTAATAATGCCAAGAGCGCACGGTATCCGTGGTATACGTCAATAAAATATCATCGGCGGGACCTCCGGTATCTTTGTTCCTATACATCACTTCCAAATTGCCGGCATTAATGGTCCAGCTATAGGTCGTTGGATTATAAAGCTCGATCAATTCAAAAGTTTCGAACATGCCCGCCGGGGTTGTCGAGGCAACAACCGCGCTGATCACCAAATGATTGTTGATCCAAACCTCGCCCTGAATCGTTCCCTTGTCCATGGCCTTCAATTCAATATCCTGGGGCAACGTTTGACCGTCCGTCACGGTGAAAGGAATGGTTTTCGTGAAATACCCGGCTGCTGAGGCGGTTAAATTATAAGAACCGGGCCTTAGATTGATTAAATAATCACCTCCCGAATCGGTAATATCCTGCCAGCCGGCATTTTCTGCGACGACCAACAAAACGCCCTCGATATCCGTTGAGGTTCCCTCGATTTCAACGTTGCCTTTGACGGCGGCATTGGCGTTGACGAGATTAAGATTAGAAACGACATTGCGCACCTGAACGATCTTATCCTCATTACCCTGTTGCCAGATGACGGAAACGGTGATGGCTTTCATGCCCGTGTCCGGCGTCGCCCCTTGAAATTGAAGCTCTCCGCTGATTTCTTGGGCCATTTGAATATAGGTCAGGCGCTCGTAATTGATGCCGCCTTCTTTGATATCTTCGACCGGATAATAACCGTCATCGTAGGGAAGGTCGGGGTCGAACTCTGTTCGATATAAAGTGGTGGTCGTGACTAAAATATTGTGATAGGAAAGCTGCTTGATGATCTGCATTTTCTCCTGGGCCAGATTCGAGGCCAGGGTCCGGGCGCGGGAAAAATGCATGGATTTGGAAGCGCTGCTGAAAATCGTCGAAAAAGAGACAAAAACCGTACTGACGATCAGCAACGTTACCACGATTTCGATCAAGGTTAAACCCTTGTCAAAACCACCGGTAAAAGTCGATCGCCTACTCTTCACCACTTAGTTTATATAGCAAAAGTAAGACTTGCCATGTAAGATTACTCACCAGTTGATTGAGGCGGGCTTTTTTTGAAATAACAAAATCAGGATGCGTGTTATTTCTTATTAAGCCGGGCGATCAATTTTTCGGCGGTTTCTTTGTCTTCGAGGGACTCGGGGAGATATTCGGGATTAGGAGGCATTTTCTTGACCTCTTCAAACGCTTCGACCGCCTTTTCATCCTCGCCCAAAGCTTCGTAAGCCTCGCCCAGGCCGAGGGCGTATTTGATCGAGCCGGGATCAAGTTCGACCGCCTTTTTGGCGTAATGAAGGGCCTTCTTTCTATTACCGATTGATAAAGGTTTTCCGGGAGCCTTTCGATGGAGAACGCCCAACACATGATAAGCGCCGGCATGCCTGGGGTCAAACTTTAACACTGTCTCCATTTCGTCGCGAATAGGTTTGACCAGCATCAAGCTTTTTAGGATGCCCTTGGTCTCGCCGTAGCGGCCCAGGCAAACACCCAGCCAATAATGACCCTCGACCCCGCCGGGCTTGGTTTTGACGGCTTTTTCGGCGTATTCCTTGCCTTTGGTAAAAATATTCAGCTGCTCTTTTTCAGGTAAACGATTGCCAAGCCAATAATAGGCGCGGGCCAATTTCCAGAGGGATTCATAATTTTCCGACTCGGCTTTAAGCGCCGACTCCCAAAGTCCGATCGCTTCGCGGCCCTTGGTCATGTCAGCTCTCTGATTATAGGCCTCTTGAGCCTGATTCAAGAGGGCGACCGCGGAAATAGTGGTTTGGGTGACCATTTGAGCCCCGGCCGTTGACGCCAAGGCCAAAAAAATAACCGATAATTTCATGGTCTTGCTTTTTAAGTTTAGAATTTTTTAATAATAGTAAAGATAACCCCCTAAGGGGAAATCATTAAGTGGGGAGGAATCTTATATGCCCAAAATAAAAAAAACAGCGACACTTAAGAAAAAACCAATGCTCAAAGCCGCTTCTAAGAAAAACGGCAATAAGATAAAAACCGCGGCCGCGACAAGGACACCGGCGCGGGCCGTCCAGGCCGCAATGGCCGCCAATGGCAACGCAGGCGTTACCGGCTCGTACATTTTTGACCGGGCTTTGGGCAAAGTGGTGAAAGTTTCCAGTGATATCCCTAAAGTCGCTTCCCAGGGAGTCTCGGAATCCGCTCCTGAGGCATCGAGCCCTTGCGGTCCAGAAGCCTGCGGCGGCGGAGGCTGTATGCCAGGCGGGTTGGACTAACCCTACTGCAAAAACTTAGGCTGAATCAGCCAGGCTTTGCCCGTGGCTTTTTCTTCGACGGCATGGCGAGAAACGGCTTTGCCGCGATCAATCACCAAACGCAAGTCCTGGGCATAATCAAGCATTTCCCAATCCGTGTCGCTGTCGCCGGCTGCAAATAGCGGGCGAAAACCGATCACCTGATCGATGGCCCGCACCTTGCCGGCCCGATAAGTCATCAGTTCAATATCCGCGCTCAGCCGTCCGCCTTGCAGACGCGAGCGCACGCCGATCACGCGCTGCGCAGGCACTCCGAAAAGCTTGCGGGACGCAGCTTCGACGATATATTGGCCTGAGGCTGAAACAATCCAAATATCGAACCCGGCGCCCTTTAAAACCCGCATCAAATTGCTGATTTCTTGATAAGGCCGAATGCCGGTATTAAAAGCCAGGGGAAGGCGATCGTCCTCGCCGGCTAAAACCATGTCCCGGCCGACGGGCTTTTTTAATTCTCTCTTAAGAGCCCGGGCCGCAATTTGCCGCATCTCATAGGGCGTTTTGCCGGCCTGAAGGCGCACGACCCAGCCATAGCAAGTTTCGTTGCCCGCCATGTCGCAGAGATCATCGTAGGCCTTATAAAGCGTTTTACGGTAACGGGGATAGAAAGACTTTTTTTCCTTGACGAACGCCTCGATCGCCTGCAGGACCGGATTCTCTTCGCCTTTGGCAAAATACGCCCAGAGCGAAGGATCCGCCAAAATCGTTTCAAAATCGAACAAGGCCTCGTCCGTCATGTAGTAGAAAACAGCGTCGCCGATATCGTTGAGGATGCAGGTGTTGTCGAAGTCAAAAACAGCCACCTTCGGCCCGTAAATATTTTCGGAGCGGTGCAGAAAAGCGGCCAAAGCATGGTAGTTGTCGGCGGTCCAGGCGCCGCGCGCCAATCGAGTTCCGGCTAAAGCGTCAAGTGGAGCCAGCCCTATGGTGATCATCGTTGTTCCTGCAATCAACCGCCTCATGCGCATCTAAGAGAATGCCGATCGCCGTACGCAATCCGGACAGGGGCAGATTTGCCGCAAAAATTCAAAGCTATAAATACCCGTGGTATGTCCGTCTGAAAAATCAAAGCTCAATGCATAATTTCCTCTAGGGAACACCTTCAGGGCCTTTAAATCGTCGGGAATGCTTTTAGGATCCAACATCGGCTGTCCGGTCCATTCATGGCGGCACAAGGCGCAGCGGCACAGCCGCCGGAGATAGGCATAGCCATAAACGGACTCATGGCCGTCCTTCCAGGTTATTCTAAGTTCCCGTTGAGCTGCGGATTCGATGCGTTGCGGTTCATCGATCGGGATTTTCATCAGCATTGTTTATTATCCCAAAATCCGCTAGCGTCAAGGTCAAATGGGTGTTAACCTATAGGCACCAATGAGCCGGGGTAAAAAAGTCTCTTTCGCTCTTTTCGGAACCCTGGTTCTAGGGGTCGTCTTCCTTAAGCTGGGGGGAGTTCTCCTCGCCGGCCTTTTTTCCTACATGGTCCTCGATCTGGCCAACCGGCGATTTTTAAAACGCATGAAAAAAATCTACGCCCAGTGGCTGTCCTTCCTGGTTTTCCTGATCGTGGCCACGGCGGTTGTCTGGATTTTTTCCTATTTCATCCGGCAGCTATTGAGCACCCTGCCCAAAATCGCGAACACGGCGATCCCCGTGGTCATCGATCTGGCCGAACGCTACGGCTTTAGCCTGCCCTTCGACGACATTTATCAATTCCGCGAAGTCCTGATCAAAACAGTGAAAGAAAATGCGCCTGAAATCACCAAGGCCAGCGGGCTTCTTTCCAAAAAAGTTTTCCATATCATCGCCGGCATGTTCGTGGCCGTGCTCTGCTTTTTTACGGAGCATGACACGCGTTTTGGGCCCAATCTTTTTGACGCGGTGCGCCACGAGTTCGACCAGCGCATTAAAGAATTCATGGAGGGATTTGAGCGCGTTTTAGGGGCTCAAGTCATCATCTCCTCCATCAATACGGCGGCCACGGCCATTTTCCTGCTGGCCACCGGATTCCCCTATGTTCATTTTCTTGTGCCCATGACGTTTATCGTGGGCATCCTGCCCATTTTGGGTAATGTCATCAGCAACACATTTATCGTGGCCACGGCCATCACCATCAGCCCTAAGCTGGCCGCCGCCGCCCTAATCTTTTTGATCGTCATTCACAAAGCCGAATATTTTCTCAACAGCCGCATCGTGGGCTCAAGCATTCAACTGCCCATGTGGCAAACCTTGGTCGGTATTTTGGTAGGGGAAACGGTGATGGGCGTGCCGGGCATCATTTTGGCGCCGGCCATGCTTTATTACATGAAGGAAGAAATGCGCGCGATCCCGGTTGCGGTCAAAGATTAACGAGACGGTCCGTGGCGTCAATTAAAGCATCCGTAATGCCGGGCTCATACATGGTATGACCGGCGTCGGGAACAACAACAAACTTGGCCTTAGGCCAAGCGCAGTGCAGGTCCCAGGCGCTTTTCATTGGGCAGACGATATCGTAGCGGCCCTGGATGATGACGCCGGGGATTGCGCGCAAACGGCGGGTATCGCGCAACAGTTGATCATCACGCTTCAAAAATCCGCGGTTGACGAAATAATGGCATTCAATTCGGGCAAACGCATCTTGAAAGCTAGGCAGCTTGAAACGCTTCAAATGCTCGGGCTCTTGCCTTAACTTGCTGGTCCGTCCCTCCCAAAGAGTCCAGGCTCCGGCTGCTTCACCGCGAATCTTAGCGTTGGGGCTTGTCAGGCGCTTGTAATAGGCCCCCATCATATCCGAACGTTCAGCGGGGGGAATCGGGCGCAGATAATCCTCCCAAAAATCCGGAAAAATCCAACTCGCGCCTTCTTGGTAAAACCAAAGCAATTCCGCCCGGCGCAAAAGAAAAATGCCCCTTAAAATCAGGCCTCGGCAACACTGCGGGTATTTCTCGGCATAAGCCAAACTCAGCGTGGAACCCCAACTGCCGCCGAAAACAACCCAACGTTCGATGCCCAAAAAACGCCTCAGCGCCTCAACGTCTTCGACCAAATCCCAGGTCGTATTTTCACGAAGCTCGGCATGAGGCCTTGATTTTCCGCAGCCACGCTGATCGAGAAGAATAAGCCGCCATTTTTTGGGATGAAAATACTGCCGGTAGGAAGGGGAAATGCCGCCGCCGGGGCCGCCGTGAAGAAAAATCGCTGGTTTTCCACGCGGGTTGCCGGATTCCTCATAATGAATGGTATGCAAAGGGGAAACTTTAAGAAAGCCTTCACGGTAGGGTTTGATGGGTGGATAGAGCTTGCGCACAATCCGATCTTATCGGCTTAAAACAAACAAATCAACGCGCTGCTTGGAATGCGCCGCGGCAAAACCTTCCCAGGCAATGGCCTGCGGGGAAACCATCAGTTCCTGAGCCAAATAAGCGCGTATCAGTTGGGCCTGTTCCTCAGCCAAAGACGCGTCTTTGGCGTAAACGCGCACATGCAGCGCGGCGCCGAAATGCCGGCGCTTGATCCAATCGACGGCCGAACGCATTAAATAATCGCCCTGGGGCTTAACGATTTGCCGGGCGTCCTTAGCCGGCCCGAACAGAATGCCGGAATCAAGGCCGGCCGTAATGCCGGCGCTCTCGCGGTGAACGACTCCGGCAAATTTAATGGGCCGGTCCATGGCCGTATGATTAACGCCAAGAGCGTCGGTAAACTGGTAAACCGCGGAATAGGCCTGCCCCGCTTTCATCAACGCGCCGTCTTGCGCGACGCCGTTCCATCGAAGCTCCTTGGGCGGATGATCGTCGCCCGAAAAACGATGGAAGACCTTGCCTTCCTCATCGGCAATATTGAGACTCCAACGAAAATTCTTGGTTTCTTTATGGGTGACGCTGCGGCCCAACACCTGACTCAATTTTTGGAGAGGCTGAAAATTTAAATCGATATCCTCGGCCAAAGCCGTGCGCCACGGCTCGATCACGCGCCGGTTCCTGAGCACCGTGGGGGAGCTTTTATTGAAGGAAAGAGCCGCCGGAGAATCGGCCAATAACAGCAATTCCTTGGGTTTTAAAGAATCCCTGACCGTTTCGTAAACGTCCACATTGAGCCCCAACGCAGGCTTGGAAATGCTGGGACTTTCTTTTTCTTCGGCTTTAATCACAACTTCGCCGAGCTCGCCCGCTTTCTGTTCCTGAGCGAAAACCGGACATAAACCGCAGGCTGCGGATAAAATCGTTAAAAATAACTTTTTCATATCATCACCCCTCTATTCCAAAACAAACCTGAACGTAATCACGCCCCATTGCTTGTCCGGACCCGAATCAACAGGCGCAAAAACCCAATTTTTTAAAGCATCCATGGCTAGGCGATCGAGCGCTCCGTAGCCTGAACTGCGCTCGATGCGCATGTCCGGCAACACGCGGCCGTCTCTGGACACATTAAACCGGATCGATACCGCAGCTTCTAAAATTCCCTGGTCCTTGGCCCAAGAAGGATACGGCGGCAAGGACATGCGAACCACTTTGCGCTGGCTCAAGGGCCCCGTGATTTCAACCGGCCGCGACGGGGCGGTAATCTGTTCGATGGGCTTTTTTTGCCTTGCCGGCGCAGGAGCGGCCGCTAATGGTTCGACTTTCGCCCGGCCCCTGGGACTGCCGCCTTGCCCGCCTCCCCCAAAATCCAAGGCCGGCGCCGAGAACATGGATGAAACTCGCGAGCCGCCGCCTGAACCCGAAGCCGCCTGCGTCCCGACGGCCTGGGGCGCCAATCCGGCCGGAGCCACTGGGCGACGGCGCTGTTCGGCCACAAACGCATTGACCTCGCCCAGCGTCTTCGGTTTGAACGTGGGCAGCCCCGTATTTTCCATGGTTAAGTCCGCAGGCAAAGCAGGCGCGCGACGCGCCCCGATCTCCTCAAATTCAAGGGCTGCGGCCATAGGAACCTGGCCGGTTTCGCGATGCGCGATATTTTTAGCCGCAGCTTCGGCTAAATTCATGCTTTTTTGCGACAAGGCCATTTTCAGCTCGGAACGGGTTTCAACGCGGCCTTGACGCTCCTCGAGCATCCGGGGGATATTCAGTTTGCGGTCCTCTTTAATAACCGGCTCCTGCATGGCGCGCGCCGGAAGTTGAGGAAGGGCCATTTTCAGGAAGGCCGGCAAAATAAGATCCACATCCGTAACCGTGGTCATATCCGCCTTCGGAGTGTTGGTAATCAGATAGATATAGAGAAGAAAAAGCCCGATGTGAAAACCGACCGACAGACTCAATGATAAGCCGAGCTCCCGGTCTGCGAACATCAGCGGCTCCTCTTTTGCGTGGCGATGGTCAACGATTTTGCGCCCGCATCCTTGGCGCGCTGCATCAACTCGACCAACAAGCCGTGAAAAGCGTCGCGATCAGCCTTGAAAACCACAAACCCGTCCTGATGTTGCGCCAATTGCCGGGCGATTTCACGGCTGAATTCCTCCGTACTCGGAACTTCTTTATCATCGACGGCCAAGCGGCCGTCTTTTGAAACCGTCACCATGATTTTCTGCTTTTCCTCGCCTTCTTGAGTGCGCGATTGGGGCAAATCCACGCGGAACATGGGTTCCGAGAGCATGGGCGCCGTGACCATAAAAATAATGACCAGCACCAGACAAACGTCCACCAGCGGGGTGACGTTAATGCCCGTGATCACGTCCTCGTCGTCACCGCCCGCCTGCACCGGAACCTCCTCCTGATTTCATGATGGCGACCTTGGCCGCGCCCGCCACTTTAGCCGCGTCCAAAATAGCGACCACCTCGCCGACCCTGTTTTTGTCGTCCGCGGTCACGATCACGGTGCGGTCGCGGCTTGACGCCAGAGCCGACGTTAAATCTTGATCGAGACGCTCCCAGCCGCTGGCGCGGCCATTGATCGTCAAACGGCCGTCCCTTGAGAGCCGGGCCTGAACGTTCTCAGCCGCCGTCACCTTGCCGATCGCGGTTTTGGCCCGTGATTCCAACACTTTGATTCCGACTTGAAGCGCGAACGGCGCTACCGCCATAAAAATAATGACCAACACCAGGCAAACGTCCACCAGGGGCGTGACGTTGATCTCGGTAATCACATCCTCGTCTGCGCCGGTAGACATGGCCATATCAGAAACCTTCCCCGTCGCCCTCCGAGCGGCGCTCCATGCGGCTTAAAGCAGCTTGGATTTTGGAAATCATCGTTTTAAAATCGATGGGTTTGGTGATATAGTCCATGGCCCCCATTTCCAAAGCGTCCTTCATCGTCGTTTCGTCCGCCAAGGCGCTCATCTGCAGAATGGGGACGTCTTTAAGCTTAGGTTGAGACCTGATCCACCGGCAAAGTTCGATGCCGTTCATATCCGGCATCATGATATCGAGCAAAATCAGATCAGGCACGGAACGGCCCAAAAACTCCTGAGCTTCCTTGGCGTTTCTGGCTTTTTCCGGAGTAAAACCTTTAATTTCCAGCCAATCCACCAGAACTTCCCTCAAATCATCGTCATCGTCAATAACCAATACGCGTTTAGCCATTGGACCCATCCTTGTGGAAGTGAGCGTTCACGATGGACAGCTTGCTCTTGGCCTGAAGCAGGAATTTTTCCCGGTCTCCGGGCTTGGCGGCTTGAGCCTGATCTAAATCCGCTAGGGCTTCCAAAACTAGACGCCGGTCGCGCGTCAACAGGTATTTCAGCCGGCCGACGGTCTCATTAAAATTCTGGCTCAAATCCTTGAGCGCGTCCCTGGGGCGCAAATCCTCGATGGGGCTGAAATGCCCTTCACGCAAATCTTTTAATCCCTTATCCAAGGCTTTCAACGGCCTGGCGATGCGCGCCGACCAATAAAGCCCCAAGCCGACGTTCACGGCCAACAGCGGCGCCAAGAGCCAAAGAAGAGACAAAAAAAAGTCAAACAACAAATCGGGCCGCCGCCAATCCCGCGCCATAAACACCAAGGCCACCAATCCCCGGCCCACAAAAACGCTTTCAACCATGATCAACACAACCAAAAAAATGACAAAGCGAAACTGTAGTTCCGGGTCCACGTACAACCCGCGCAGTCTCTCGATAAGCTTCGTCACTGCGACCTCCTCCGTTAAGGCTTAAGGTAAGTGGTGATCCTCAATGAAGCGGCTTCCATGACCGATGAAACGGCTTTCACTCGTTTCGTGAAGTAGTTATAAATGATGACGGCCGGAATCGCGACCGCCAGACCCGCGGCCGTGGCCACCAAGGCCTCGGCAATGCCTTTGGCCACAATGGCCGGGCCGCCGGCGCCCGCCAACGCCAAATCGCGGAACGCCTTAATAATGCCCACCACGGTTCCGAACAACCCGATAAAGGGCGCGGTGTTCCCCAGCGTGCCTAAAATCGCCAAAAACCGCTCCATTTTCAAACGCTCGTCAAGACGCGCGGCGCCCAAGAGCCGGTCCATCTCCGCCTCTTCTTTCTGCCGGTTCGTGACCGCTGTTTTCACCAGCGCAGACACGGGCCCGGTCGTTTTTTCGCAAACCTCAAGCACCTCCTTAAAGCGCCCTTCCTCCATCAATTGCTTAACCTTGGCCAAAAAAGGGCCGGGGTTGGGATCGATTTTTCTAAAAAATAGCCACCGCTCGACCGCAAACGTAATGGAAAGGATGGAACAAAAAATAAGAATGACCAGCGTGAAGCTGCTCCTGAGAATCTCAAGGTAATTAATATCGGTCATTACGGCTCACCTCGCTTTTTGGAATTATCTGCCGGGGAAGAAGAAGCCTGCGGCTTCTCTCTCTCGATAATGATTTCAACGCGGCGATTTTTCTGGCGATTTTCGGGATTTTCATTGTCGGCGACCGGGCGGCTGTCGCCGTGGCCTTTGGGCGTCAGGCGGGCGGCGGCGATTTGCTTGTAGCGGACGAAATAATCCACCACAGCCTTGGCCCGTCCTTCGGAAAGCGTTTGATTGTTCGGAAACTCTTCGTTGCGGATCGGCACATTATCCGTATGGCCCTCGACCAAAACATGGCGTTTGGGGTACTTTTTGATCACGCCCGCGGCCTCGTCGAGCATGGGGAAGGCTTCCGGACGAATCTGCGCCTTGCCGGTTTCAAAAAGAACCTCGGCCGCCAAATTGATGACGATCCCTCGGCTGCCCTCCACCGACTGAACCTCCGGCACTAGACTGGGCACCATTTCTTCATGCGTCACCACCGCAACCACGGGTTTGGAGGTGTCGATGGTCACGGTCGCGGGCTGGCTTTTACCCTCATTGCCGACCTCGTCTCTAACCACCAGATACACCTTGTACGACCCGTCGGCTAAAACGTCGTTCTTGTGATTGACACCCTCCCAAACGATTTCCACGGGCGGACGTCCGTCTCCTTTGATTTCATGCGCCTCGTTGTTCTTCGCGTCCACAAATTTAAGCGACCACCGGGTCAAATCCGAAGCATCCTGGACCGTCATGTTAAAAACCGTGCGGTCTTTGTCGCTTGAGGATTTTGGGGAAAACAGCGTGGGTTCCGCCGCAATCGTCAACTGCGGCGGCGTGGTATCCAGACGAATAATTTGATCCAACGTGGCGGAACGGTTGCCCACCGCATCCTCGGCCGTTAAAACGAATGTGTAGGGTCCGTCCGGAACGGCCTTCTGCGCGTCCGAGCGGCCGTCCCAGCGCACATCCTGAGGCAAGGCGCCTTGTCCGGATAAAACGCGCACGACTTTATTGCCCTCATTTTTGATGGTGATGGACCATTCCCTAGCCGCGCTTTGATCACGATAAGACAACTTAAAAATCATGTCGTCTAAAATGCCGTCGGCATTGGGCGAAAAAAGCGCGGGAACGGCCCGATCGTCGATTTCCGGCCGCAGGGTGTCGATTTGAATGTTTTGGGGCTGCGTCTGATTTCTATTGCCGGCCTCGTCCGTCACGCGATAAACGTAGCGATAAAACCCGTCCGGCGACGGCGTTTTATCGTCGCGCTCCCCGGACCAAATAATCTCGGCCGGAGGCGCGCCCAAGCCTTGAAATTCCCTGATCAGGGTCTGGCCGCCGTCCGTGAACGCCAGGGCCCATTGCTTAATTTTGTTGAAGGAACGCGACTTCAGAGCGAACGCCGCGGTATCTTTAACCCCGTCGGCGTTAGGGGAAAAATTGTTCAGGGCGGCCGTAACGGTAATTTCCGGAATTTGGGCGCCGACAACGATTTGCTGGGCCGATGTCAAAACTGCATTATTCGCTTTGTCCCGGACCCAAAAAAAAGCGTTGTAAACGCCGTCCGGAACCATGTTTTTTGATTCGTCGCGCCCTTCCCAGGCGATGGGGTCAAGATAAGCGCCCTGGCCCGTATAACGACGCACGACTTTGGAGGCGGCGTCTTTGATTTCAAGCCGCCATTGTTCGATCTCCGAGGCGTCGTGAACCGAAATCCGCATATGGGCCTCTTGTTGATCCCCATTTGGAGAGATCAATCTTGGATCAACCATCCAATCGACGACCGGCGGCGTCACGTCGATTTGCAGTTCTTTAGGCTCCACCGTCGTTTTATTGCCGGCCCTGTCCGCCAACGTCAAGGTATAGGAATACTTGCCGTCCACCAGGGTTTTATCGGAAGAATCCTGGCCGGCCCATTGAAGCTGCTTGGCCGGGGTTTCCTCTCCGCGGAACGCTTTCTTTAACGTGCCGACATCGTCTTTGATTTCCAAGGCATAAGACCTGATGCCGTTGGCTTCGACAACTTCCATATGATAAGTGCCGTTGTCGCCGAAACCGTCGCCGTTGGGCGATAACAGCAAGGGCTTGAGATCGATCGTCGCCTGAGGCGGGGTCGTATCCAAAACCAAATTTTTAGGCAAGGCGAAGCCCCTGTTTCCGGCTTGATCCACGGTGAGAAAACTGTAGGCATAAATACCGTCCGCGGCTATTTTTCCGGCGGCGTCCTTGCCGTCCCAACTGATGGCGCGCGGCGGCTCACCCAAACCCTCAAACATTTTAAGGGCTCGGCCCTTCATATCCTTGACCGACAATGACCAGTTTTCGATCTGCTTTTTGATGACGGGCGGTGGTTTGATTTCAAACGTGACGATGTCTTGAACCCCGTCCGCGTTGGGGGAAAAAACCGGCGGCTCGGCCTCAACGGAGGTCATGGGTTCGGCCCGATCGATAGTGACTGTTTTAGGGCTGGTGATCGTGGTGTTCCCCGCGCGGTCGCGGACCGCGAAGGTGAATGAGTATTCGCCGTCCGGCGCCGGATCATACGCATCCGAGCGTCCGTCCCACTCGGCTTTGGGCATCGGCTGCCCTTTCCCATAAAAAGACTTGACGGCTGAGCCGGTTTGCGCGTTGACGATTTTTAAAATCCAGCTATGAATGCCGTTGGCGTCATAAGCGTCCATCATAAAATGGGCCGTGGGTTTGGCGCTGCCCTCTTCCGGAGAAAACAACGCGGGTTCGACGCCGGCTTGCGCGGTGGGCGTTTGCCGGTCGCAGACTAACTCCTGCGGCGGCATTTCCACCTTGTTGCCGGCCAACGTGACCACGGACAGCCGGTAATGGTAGGTGCCGTCGGGAATCAATTGATTGTGCTCGTCCTTGCCGTTCCAATCAAGGCCTGACGGCGGCGCGCCCTTGCCTGTAAAACGCTTGATCTCCCGGCCGGAGTTATCCGTCACCACGAAAACCCATTCCGCGATATTGGACGCATTCGACACGGACAACCGGAAAACCGCGGAATCGATGATGCCGTCGCTGTTGGGGGAGAAAAAAACCTGCGCCGTCTCGGTTTGAGCCCGGGCGAAAGAAACCGTCAAACAAATAATAAACGCCCACAAATTGGATAGATTTGAAATTTGAAATTTGAAATTTGAGACAGCCATCATGGTCCTCCGGATGCCCCTTTGGATTGTGACTCACCGCCGTTTCTGGTCAAGGGCGTTGTTGGCGCCTTTCCAGCTGAGCCGGCTTTTCTCATGGCCTGGGCCCGCTCGCGCGCGGCTGCGGCCACGCCTGCGACGGGTGCATTTTTCGCCAAGTCATCATAAGCGGCCGCAGCCTTAGCCCACTCGGCGCCGCCTTCATAAATTTCCGCCAGCTTGGCTAACGACTGCAGCCGGTAAGCGTGGCCCGAGGGTTTCATGGACGCGGCTTGCTCCCAGGCCAAACGAGCCTGCTGCTGCTGGCCCAAAAACGAATGCATCTCGCCTGTGTAGTAGGCGGATTCAAAAACAGCCTCAACGTTTGAAGCGGCCTGCGAGCGAATTTTTTCCAAGGTTTTCAAGGCATTGGCGTAATCCTTCTGTTCTTTTTGCAAACCGAACAACTCCCAAAGAGCGGCCGTGCCGTCTTCCACGGAGGTCGCGCCCTCCGCATATTTTTGATAAGCGACTTGGGCCTCCTCGGAACGCCCTAAAGCCTTATAGGCCAGGGCCAAATTAAACTGCGCGGTTTTGGCGTACTCGGAATTGGAAAAATCATTGGCCAATCTCTGATAAGCGCCGGCCGCGGCTTCGAAATTCTGAAGGCTGTACTGCGCGCTGCCCAATCGAAACAACGCCAGCGGGACCTGATCTTCATCCGGGTAATTAGCGGTGTAACGCTCGTAAGCGCCGGCCGCCTCAAGGTATTTCTTCAAATTAAACTGAGACTCGCCCAGTAAAAGTTGGGCTTTGGGCAACGATTGGTGGTCGGTATATTCCACGCTGAACGTTTGAAAACCTTTGGCCGCAGCCTCGAAATCCTTGCGCTCAAAAAGCCGGCTCGCCCAGCGAAACTGCGCTTCAGCAGCCACCGGGCCCTTGGGGTTCGCTTCGATAATCAACCTGAAAAAAGCGCCGAAATCATGAGCAGGGCTGCGATCAAAAACCGCTTCAGCCAAATCCAGCGCATCCACTGTTTCCGGCGCCTTCGTCAAATGAATCAAGATGAACTGGGCTTCCTTGAGCGCATCCGCGTCCTTGCCCGTCTGGAAAGCGGCCTGGGCCAGCCTCAAATGCGCCAGAGCCAACTGGCTGCCGGAGGGGTAGCGTTCGATAATTTTCTTATAGGCGGCTACGGCTTCAGGGTAGCGCCCGCCGCGAAACAGCGTGTCCGCGGCCTGATGCAGGGCCCGCTCAACGATGGGTGATGCGGGCCGTTCCCAAAGTTTCTGCCAGACTTCCACGGCTTGGCTGTAATACCTCATGCGATAAAGGGACAGCCCGGCCCGGTATAAGGCGACTTCCGCAGCCTGAGATTCAGGATGCTCGCGGCTGAATTTATCGTACAACTGATACGCGTCTTCATAAGCCTTCTGGTTATAGAGACTGTCCGCCAAACCCAAATCATTAAACGGCGCGAAGGAAAACGTGGAGGAAGCCACGGACATCATTTCCCTCAAGCGTTCCCTGGCCTTGACCGCGTCTTCATGGCGGCCCGAAAGGGTCAGGCACCAAGCCAGGCCGTCCTGGGCGTAAAACGCGGCCTCCTCTTTGGGATAAACCTTGAGGATCATCTCGTAAATCCCCTGGGCTTCCTCGATTTTACTCTGCGCCAGGTACGCCTCGGCGCCGATCACATACGTCAAGCTGCGCCATTTCGACTGCGAGGGAGGAAGGTGGCGGAAAATGTATTGATACGAGGTGAGGATTTGTCCGTAATTTTTGGCCTCATCATGAAGTTTAAGCGTCAAAAATAAGGCCTGTTCCGCGACCTCGGTTCCGGACGCCTGATCAACGACTCTCTGCCAGGCCATCATGGCTTCCTCATGCTTTTTCATGCGCGCCAGGCTGTTGCCCATGATCAAGTAAGCGTTCATAGCCAGATCATGACCCGGATTGGCGCCGACAAAACTCTTGAGCGTTTCCACGGCCTGGGCGTGATCGCCGACCTCCTGTTGAGCCCAGGCCAAACGATATTGGGCCAACGGATGAATTGGGGCGTCCTTGTACCCGGTGACCACTTTGCCGTAGGCAAACAAGGCCTCGCGCATTTGATTCATCACCAGATGCGACTCGCCGATAAAAAATTGGGCCAGGGGCGCGTAAAAATCGCGCGGGCTCTGGGCGATCATGGCGGAGAAAGAAAGCCTGGCCTGGCCATATTCTTTTTTCTGAAAGTAAGCGCTGCCGATGCGGTACAGCGCCGCGACCTTGTATTTGGAAAAGGGATGAAGCCTCAGCAAGTCTTTATATTTGACGATGGCGCCGTCATAATCCTTGGAAAGAAAAAAAGCGTCCCCGATGAAAAAGGCCGCGGCCTCTTTCAAATCCGAAGCGATCTCTTCCTTGAGCAGGCGATTAAGAATCGTGGCGGCCAACAGCGCCTTGCCGGAGTTCAGGTAAGTTTTCGCCAGGTAGAATCGCGCCTCGGGCGCGGGCAACGGCTCCAACAGCTTGTCGGCTTGGGCATAATCGCCTTTTCTTAAGGCCAGCACGCCTTGAACGAATTGGGCTTGCGGATTTTTCAAATGCTGGGGAAAATTCCGGGTGAGCCGGGCCATGCTTTCCTCAGCTTTGGTGAAATCATCGAGCATCAAATGCCCGTAGGCCAACCCCAGCAAACTCTCCGGCAGCAAATAGCTTTTCGGCCATGACGATTCGATGGAAGCGAACGCCTTGACCGCTTCCTTCCAATCGCGCCGGTTGTAGGCGATCTCGCCCAAACGGTACATGACCGAACTTTTTAATCCCTGGTCATCGGCTTTTTTGAGGGCGCTGCGATAGGCTTTTTCCGCCTGCTCCATCTCGCGCAAGGCGCCTGAGGGAATCTTGGCAGCCAGGCCGTCACGGATGAAGGCGGGATCGCTTTCCAAAGCGCGCTGAGCACGCTCAAAATGGGATTCTCCGATTAAAAAATGAGCGTCGGCACCGCGGCGGCTTGAGGGAAATTCATCGGCGAATCTTTTGAAGGCTTCGATGGCGCCTAATTTATCCTGGCGCGCATCCTGGTAGAGACGGCCGGCCGCTTCGAACGCTTCGTCTTCATTGAGCGGTTCTTTGGCGTGCAGGCAGGGAGAAAGGCCGAATAAAAATAAAACGAGCGCGAACGATAATCTCTCCATACCCTCCCCAGAATCGATGCCGGACTCAAGTTGTGTGAACCATTAAATTATGAGGCGCGCCAAATTAAAAATCAACACCCAATATTCTCCCTTCTATGGAAGGGGAATTGGGCCGTTCTAGCTGTTTTTAGGGCGTTTTTAACGGTTTAAAATCGGTTTTTATGGAAAAACCGGCGAATCAGCGAGGGCAGGCTGCGGAAAAATTAGGCGCGGAGGAAGCGAAATCCGCCGTCAAATCGTAATCGTCGCCGACAATCCTAAGCCTGTCTAAGCGAGGAGGATGGCCTTGTCGAACGCGAAACGCCAAATACCCGGCCACGCGCGCGCAGCCTCTGACCGCCTCTTCCTTGTCTAACCCGCTCTTGCGGGCGTCGATGACGATGCCGGGCGCCTGAGCGCCCCGGTCAAGGGATCGGCGCACCGCATTACGAACCGTTGTGGAAACGGCGCCGGAAGCCAGTTGCTTTAATTCGGCAGGTTCGCCGTCTAAAAGAACGTCGGCAAAACGGCCGGGCCCCGTTCCTTCGGCAATCGTCGCGATGTGATGGCCCTGATCTTTAAGGTATTGGGCCAAGGGTTGCTCCGACGGCAGCAAAACGCGCCGGGATTCATCGATGACTCCGGCCGTCTTTTGGGAACCGTGGCCGCCGGTCGATTGAACGGGGAAAAAATCTTGTTCCAGCTCATCCAGGGTCTTCATATCCTTGGTTTTCGTTTTTTCAAATTCGTCGGGATTTTTTTCCCTGGTCCAGCCTTTTTCCCAGTCGATAAGCCCGATTTTCAACTTCCCGTTCTCCCTCCAAACCAATAAATTTTGAATCAGGTCCCCATGGACCACGCCTCGATCCAGCAACCGGTCGTACTCCCGCCTAAAAGCCTGCCACTCATGGCCGGTCATCTTGATATCGGGAGTCTCCCACTTGCGTTTCTTGCTGTTATAATTCGCCAAAAATTCACTTTTAGCTCCGGACTTGCGCGGCAAATGCTCCAAAATTAATCTGGGTTCACCGCCGACCAGATGCTCCCTGGCCCAAGGCACCTCGATCACGCTCAAACCTTTCGCCGCTTCATGGGCCGCCTGAGTGGGGACGATCTCTTGTTCTATGGGTATCTTTTTTCCGGATAAATCTTTAACCCAAACCAATCCCCCGTCGGCAGTTTCGGCCTGTTGGGCGACCGGGTCGCTGTCGTCGATAATCCTCAGTTCGATGGAGGCAGGTTCATGCCTGTCGCTCGATTCGGTGGTGGTCTTTGTTCCGCCGCGCACCCTCAGATCGATCGCCGAATGAGATTCGCCAAGAACGTCTCTGACAACGGCCAGACGCAGATCGGGATTTTGGACGGCGATTTCCAACAGATGCTCATGGCGGCCCTTAAAAAGATCAACGAAATTCGCACGGAAACAGTCCGGCGGCATTTTTTCCAACTGCTGACGCAAACCAGGATCAAAATCCGCTCCCGAGGCTTTCGGTAGCAACGCGCTGCTGGCGCCAAGCTCATTAAAAATCAAACGAAGTTCGTCAGGATTGAAATATCCGGCTTTCAGCATGGCCTGCAGGTTGGCCATCGGATCCGCGCGGCTGTCCTTGACGGGCCGGCCTTCGCCGTCGAGAATCACGCGGCCCTCGCGGTCGCGAAGGTAATGATCGCGGACCCTCCCTGAAATCTTGGCGCCGTTCGTATCGTAAACATGCGCGGCTCCGGGAACATTAGGCTCGCCGCTGATCTGGCCGATTCTCCAGGTCAACAATCCGGATTTTCCGTAGTGAAAATCAGGGGGCAGGATCGACTCATCGCCGTTGGTCAGGCCGCGCTCCACAAGAATTCGGTCGATCTCGGCCATAAGTTTTTGGGCATGGGCTGGGGAATCGGGATACACGGTGATGAATTTACCCCGTTGAGTGCCTTCTTTGCCGAAAATTGTGGATAAAATTTTAGGGTCCGGAAATTTATGCAGAATGCCTTCGGTTCTCAGGTAAGCGCCGATGGCGCGGCCGACGGCAAGAGCGTTTTCCGGGGAAGCGCTGACATGGAATTTAATCCCCTGCAATAAGGACGTTTGAGGCTTTCCGGGAAAATATTGAATCCATGCCGAACCGTCGGGATTTATGTAAAAACCGGACGATGATCCGATTTTGGATGAATCCAGCAACTCTTTGCGGTAATTTTCATAGTTTTCTTTAAATTGATCGGCCGGATCAGGCGATTGGTCCGGTTTGACTTCCTCATGCCGTGGAACTTCAACCGTTTCCGGCAGCGGCGCAGGTTCTTTCCGATGAAACTTTGAGACGGCCCGGCGCGCGATTTTAGCCGCGGTTCCCGACGTCAGGGCATCGAAAGCCATGCCCACGCCCGCCCCCCAGGCCGCCGCCGTATCATGGCGTTGAATCGCCTTGCCCAGGGTCACGGCATTATCGACGGAACCTGCTGCGCCCATGCCGGCAAGAGGGGCGGCGATGGCAAGCTCGGTCACCGAAGCCGCCTTTGGGATTGCTTGGCCCGCCCAGCGCAGAGCCGCTGATTCCGAAGCGCCCCATAAAGGCTTGGCCCGGCTCAGCATGCCGAGCCCTTTCAATGGGGCCATCATGACCGCAAAGTCCGCCGCTTGTTCCCCGACGATTCCGAAAACCCCGATGCTTTTAATCAGCCCGCCCTCAAAACCATCTACTTGAGAGCCCAACTCGACATAATGCTGGGGGGAATAAAGCCCGGATAAAACAGCCAGTCGTTCCTTATCGGTGACCGGGCGCGACTCTTGCTCATTGATAAAGGCCCTGTAAGCGGCGAATCCCATGGTCTCCTCAGTAAAACCTTCTTCACGGAGGGATTCCAGGCGTTTCTTCTTGACCTCAATATCAAGGACATTCTTAATGTTTTTATTGGCGTTGATCTGATCGATAAACCACTGATCATCATGAATGGCGCGATAAACCGGCGCCCGGTAGGCGGCGGCTAAAGACGCAAAGCAATAATCATTGTCCCGCGCCGCTGGATCGCACATCGTCCATTGCATGTCCGCGCTCAATCCATGAAAAGCGCTCTTGCTGACCCAGGAGGCGGCATCGACAAATTGTTCGACAACGGGCAGCTCGGCCAAATTCTTCGCATATTCGCCCCAAAAAGAACCGTGCGTTTCCCTGGTTCTTATGTGGACGATTTCGAAGCGTCCGCTGTCTTGCCATCGCCCATCGGTTCCCCGGACTTTTTCCCGCAAGGCCATATAATCCGTGGCCTCTCCTCCGGTCCAAAAGCTCGATTCATGCGTCGAGCCTCCTTCATGGACGCGCTTGCTGCCGTCTGCGGTATATTCGAAAGCGCGCTTGAGCCCGGCTTGATTCTCCGGCTTGCCGTTTTTGTCGAATTTCAACGGCTCCAATACGGAAAGCGTTATTTGTTGAGATTTCGGCTTAAAGAAACCTCCTCCCCAAGGCGTACCCTGCTCAAAACGCGCCACGCGCAAGTTGCGCCACTCAACGCCGTTGGCGTCGATTTGAGTCTCGAACAATTTAATCGGGAACCCGATGCTCTGAACGCTGCCTCGCCCATAATCAATCTCAAGACGCAAACGGTCAGGATCAGGCAAAGTCGTCTGGTCATAAAGCCAGTCGGCAAGCATGGGGGCGTATTTTTCCGGATCAGGCATTTTTGAAGCGGCAACAACGGCTTGGGCCACGCGCAGGCTTTCATCTTTGAGTTTGCCGGGTTGATCGCGCAGCTTAATCAAATTCTCCAAATCAACGTTAAGCCCAAGCCGCCCGGCCGTATCGCCTTGGCGATCGTAATCCAGGGCGCTGCCATAACTGACATAACCCTTCAGGCCTTGGCCCAACGGAACCAAGGCCCGTCCTGCGCCGTCAACCGTGTATTGGCGCACGATGTTGCCGTCAAAGCCGCGCCGGATCACGTCCACTCGGAAAACCTTGCCCGGTCCCCAGGCAGCCCGGATGACTTCCTTATGCCGGAAATCCACTTCCTGCTCGTCAAGCAGCCGCCCGGCCTTGTCATAGCGCCTGGAATGTTCGGATAAAAGGGCGCCGTTGTTATCACGCTCAATAATGGACCGGGTCTCGGCGCCGTCGGGTTTTTGACTCTCAATTTCCTGGGTCGAGCCGTTTTTGTTGAAACGCGTGGCGATGCGGCTCATGGTTCCGTCGGGTTTGAGTTCATCAACGGCCACCGGCACCACGTCCCCGCCGGCGGCGATCCAGCGCCCTTCCCAAATGGCGCCCTCTTGCGTAATCAAATACCGGCGGGACTCGGCGCCCGTCTTTGAATCAAAATGGCTGACTTCCATGCGCATGCCCCGATAAGGAGCGAACCGCGCGTTGACGCCTTTGTTGTTGCGGTGATCCAGCTCCAGTTGCGCGGCGAACTGCCCATTGACGTCGAAATCCTGGCGCGCTTCAAGCTCGATGCGTCCCCGGCGGTTGCGCTCAAAAATCGAATGACTGGCGCCCTCAGGATTTGTTTCTCGTTTTTCGGCCAGCAACCCTCGGCGGTCATAGCCGAACGTGCGTTTAATGCCCCGCTCGGGAATGCTTTCTGCTCGCAAATACCCCCAACGGTCAAAACGCCGGACAACCGCATGCCAGCCCTGCTCATCCTTCTGGGGAGCGGCCACAATGCGCCCGTCCGCGGAAAGAAAACGCGTGTAGCCGGTCGCGGACCGAAGTTCGACGCCGAACGCTCCGTAGCGGCGCCCCAAACGCACCCGCTCCAGGCCGTCATCGCCTAAATAAATCCATTCATCCTTATTTCGATCCGCAGGGCCGCCGGCCAATAAAACGTTTTGAAGGTAGCGTCGCTGGGCCGTTCGATAGCGTTCAAACAGCAAATAAAAACCGGTCAAATCGCTATTGGCCTCAAAAAAAGCCTCAAACTCAATCCCCGCCTTCCTGAATTCGCCGAAAGCGCCGCTCAATTGCTCCAATAAACGCCGGGCGCCGCCGTTGGTTTTCAAAGCCTCCATCGCCGCTTTGGCGGTTTCACGCTCCCTTGGTTTCAAATTGGAAAAACCGGACAACTTTGACGGGTCTTCAAGATAAAAAACCAAATAATTCGGCATTTCCGGATTCTTTGAAGCGAGTTCACGGTAAGAATCAAGGCTCAGCAAACGTTTGAGCGCCTGGTGATAGGCTTTCTCATTTTTCTCCAACCGGCGCATCAGTTCCCGGCCTTGGGCCGCAAACCCGGTGTCGCCTTGCTCCAGCTGTTTGCGCGCCCGCGCGATCCAAGCCTGTTGTTCTTGAAATTTTTTCTGAGGATCGCTCAGGGTCCGGATTTTTTCCAAATCTTTCAGCAAGCCGTCAATGGTTCGCCTGGCGCGCGGATTTTTAGCGGATTCCTCCTTAAGCCTGGTCAATAAACGGTTCGCCTGATCGGCAAGTTCCGTCATGTTTTGCCGCGCCAGCCGGCGGTTTTCAGCGGCCAAAGCGGATAAGGCGTATCGTTTAAGCGGCCTGGGGATGGGGGATTCCGCAAGGCCGGTCAAGGCGGATTCAACTCCTGACGCCGGCAATTCTCCCGAAGAAACGCCCGCCGCCCCTCGCTGCTGCGCCACAGCCACCGGCGTATAAAGAGCGCGCCGCCCTGCGGCGCGCTGGGCGGCCATCGTCGCCTTGTCGGGGCCGTTATCGGCCAGCCTACCCAAGGCTGCTTTATTTTTTTCCAAGGTGGTTAAAGCGCAGCGGGCAATCTGAGCCAGTTCCCGGTCATTCTTCTTCTGAATCAATCCCAGGCTTTTCTTGGGCGATTCATCCTCGGATAGACAGCCGGCGAGCGCCGCGGCCATTAAATAAGGATCAAGGGATGACCACCGATCGAACGCCCGGCGCTCCTGATCGTTCAGTTGCGGCGCAATCGCGTTCCAGCGCCCGCTTAGATGCCGCCAAATGCCGGATAAAGCCATTTCTTCGGGACCCATCAAAGCCGCGCCTGAAATATCTGCGGCTGTGTTGCGGCGGCCGTCGAAAGCCTTGGAAAGATCGGACGGTGGAGCAGCCGAAGGAGCCTTGCCTTTTAATTTAGCGGCCGTTGATCCGGGTTCTATTTTTGAAGCCAGCGATGAGCCCGGCGCAAAACCATGGGCGGCGTGAGCTGCGTCGTCGTGCTCGCCGCGCAACGACGGAGCTTCATCGCCGCGCCGAGGAGCTGCTTGCGTTCCCTCAGGATCGCGCGGTGCGGTCCTATCGCCCCCGCGCGGAGTTCTCCCGTCATGATTGGAGCCGTCTTCTAAAACAGCCCAGCCCGCCGCTTCATCAAGCAAATAAACGGCTTCGTCGAAATCAACCAAATCATCCAGCGTGCGCCCGGAGCCGCGAAAATTTTCGGAACGCAATCCGGGAGCCGCATTGCGCATATATTCATCGAAGCGTACGCGCGGAGCGCGATCAAGAAGCTCTTGATAATACTCAGGGAAGCGATCCTTATTGGCCTGGAAATAATCGTAATAGGAGGTGTAGCCGTCCGGCAGAGAAGGCCTGATGCCTGATGGTTCTTCAGCGGCCTGAACAACCCCAAAAAAAATAGAGACCAATAAAAACAACATAGATCAATGACGCTGATGGCCTACGCTTCTAGCGTAACAGGAATGCGTTAGAGCCGCCAGCTCTAATCAGCAGTGATTGTGGAATTGCCGGCTCAAAGCAACGATCATCGGGCCAGCGGACACTCCCGGCAAGCAAATAGTCGGGGAAGGCGGCCGGGCGAGAAAAAATTTCGTTTTTTCAACAAAATCAAAACGGTTTTGACAGGGAGACCGACGACATTGCAATAACAACCCTTGATAGAAGCCACCGGACAAAATTTAGGGTCCTGGATGGCATAAGCTCCGGCTTTATCCAGGGCGCGGCCGGAGGCCACGAAACGCCGTATTTCCTGATCACTATAACGGCGCATCAAAACCTTGGTTCGCGCTAAAACCGATGTCATGCGTTGCCCCGGAGCCGCCAACACCACGCAAGTCAGCACCTCATGGCGCCGCCCGGATAACATGGTGAGCATGTCAACGGCTTCTTTTCGATTTTTGGGTTTGCCTAGGATTCGGCCTTGAAAAACAACAATGGTATCTGCCGCCAAAACATAATCCTCCGGATGATGCCGGACTACTGATTTCGCCTTATCCACGGCCAATTTCCGGCATATGGCGACCGGATCGCGCAGGCCGCGCACGTCCTCATGCAAACGGCTGGGGCTGACTTTAAAACGCAAGCCGATCTCAGACAATAGGCGGCGGCGCCGGGGGGAGGCGGAAGCTAAAATCAACGAGGGCATCGATCAATTTTAGGAGTAAAATAACACTTATGCCGCTCTTAGACTGCTGCCGCCAAGAAGCTCAAAAAAATATCCTCAAGCACCGGGACCGGGCCGTGTGCGACGGCTGCGGCAATTTGATTTTAGGATACGGCAATCCGGATGATTTCAACAATGTCAGCCGCGAGTTTGAGGCCAGGAATATCCCGCATGTGTCCGAGAAAATCGGCGCGCTCTATATCGTCGCTAAAAAACGTAACTAAATGAATATTCGTTCCATTCTTGCCGCCTCGCCCGTGCGCTTGGCGCCCATGGCGGATATCACCAACATCGCTTTTCGCCTGATCGCCAGGGAATGCGGCAGCCGCCTGGTCACTACCGAAGAAATCGACGCCAAGGCGCTCTTGATGGGCTCGGAATCCACCCGTCTGCGCACGCTGTACCTTCCTCAAGAGCGGCCCATTATCATGCAGCTTTTAGGCTGCGAGCCGGATATTCTGGCTGAAGCGGCTCAACGGCTCCAAGAAGCCGGCGCGGACATTATCGATCTCAACATGGGCTGTCCGGTGCCCAAAATCGTCAAAAAAGGGGAAGGAGCGGCGTTAATGAAAGACCCGTTGAAAGCGGCCGAAATTTTGCGCTCCTTGCGCCGGGTGATCCGCTTGCCGTTCACCGTTAAAATCAGAAGCGGCTGGGATGAGAAAACCGTCAACGCCGTTGAGATCGCCAAAATCGCCGAGGCCGAAGGCGTCGACGCCATCGCGGTTCATCCGCGCACGCGCGCCCAGCGATTTTCAGGCCAAGCGCCTTGGGATGTGATCACGGACGTGGTCCGCTCGGTAAATATTCCGGTCACGGGCAACGGCGACGTGCGCTCCTGGGCCGATGCCCGGCGCATGATGAATGAAACCGGGGCCGTTTCCGTGATGATCGGACGCGGCGCCTTGGGCCAGCCCTGGGTTTTCGACGCTCATTTTGAAGAACTTGACGAGCAAACCCGATGGGCGCGCAAATACCGCGTCATCAAACGCCATCAGGAATTGATTCACGCCCATGTCCCTGAAAGCGACGTGGATTTTCAGGTCAAAAAAAATCTGGTGTGGTATTCGAAGGGGATGTACGGCTCCGCGGCCCTGCGCCAGAAAATTTTCACGTCCAAAAGCGCAGGGGAAGCCTGGGCGCTGTTTAAAGAAGGCTGGTTTAAGGCCGTAGAGATGCAAGAGCAGCGGGAGGCGGAGCCTCAAAAATCAGAAGCTCTCCTTCCTGCGTCTTAAAAAGCCTGATCACCGTATCCCCTAACGCCACGTCCACCGCCTGTTCGGAAGGCAATTGCGCCTCGGGCAGCGTCCACATTTTGGAATTCATCCCGCGTTCCGCGAAAAAACCCAGGCTTTTGGTTTCCGCGAAGCGGCGGTTTTGAGCGTCGATATCCGTGCCGTAGAGAAACCAAAATTCCTTGCCCTTGGCGCGAAACACATAAGAATTGTTTTTAATCAAATCAAGGAGTTGTCCGGTGCCCAAGCGATGGCTTGATCCTTGTGTAGGTTTCTCTGGCGTCAAATGGATGGTGCTTCCCCGGACCGGATTAAAAATGTTCACCTGAAGCTTGATGCGATAAAGCGTCGCTTCATCCAACGTCACCACTTGCCCATTGCCGCGCAAACGGTTCACATCCAGCGGTTCGACGACCACTCCATCTTTGCTCGGCGGCATGAAAGTCAGGAAAAACTGATCGCCGCCGGGATTGACCGCCGCTCCGGTAAACCAAGGATGGGCCCCTAACTCAAGGTTCAACAACACAAGGAGCTTATCCAGAAGAGGGGCCAGCTCAGTCCGGCCCACGGGTTCGCCTTGAGGGCGCTCCGGGCTGGTTTTAATCACGCGAGGCTGCTCGATAACTGGTCCGGCGTTAGGATCACGCTGAGGCGGCCGGCGACGGACCCGACGAGAGCGCGCTGAAGCGGCCACGGTTTCGTGGCCCGCGCGCCAAAGGGATTCAGGGGCATCGGCCCCTTGAAGGACGATCGCGGTCGCAAGCAAGCTAAAAAGACAAACAGGCAAACGACGCAACATGCACCCCTCCGGGCCGTTTAACGGGACCGGCCGACATTAATTTAGCAAAAAACACTTTGACGATATTTTTTGGAATACTTGCGCCATGGAGAATAAAACCAAGAACCCCAAGCCCTACCCTGCGATGAGGGCCCTGGACGTGATTCCGGTTCGCCATCGGGGACAAAATCTTTTTTATCTCAAGGACATGGACGGCCTGACGCAAAACCCGGTGGTTTTGACCAAGGAACAATTTTTTATCGCCGCCTGCTTGGATGGGAAATCCGGACCGCAGGAAATTCAGACTGCTTTCAGCCGGCAGTTCGGCCGGCGCGTTTTAACGGTCAAAGAAATCGATGATGTCGTGCGCCTTCTCGACGGCAATTTCCTGCTTTTATCGCCCAATTTTGAAGAACGCCTGCGCCGCGTGCGCGCGGAGTATGGCCGCTTAAAACGCCGGCCTACGGTCTTCGCAGGGCTAAGCTATAAGGCCCGCCATGAGGCCCTTGAAGCCGAACTCGACGGCTATTTCAAAAAACCCGGGCCGGGCAAGAATGAAACGGACGGCCGCAAAGAATTGCTCGGCTTGGTGGCCCCGCATATCGACTTTCCACGGGGCGGATGGGCCTATGCCTGGGCCTACCGGGAAATCCTAAGCCGCGCGATGGCCGATCTTTATGTCGTCTTCGGCGTGGCTCATGCCGGACCGCCCGTTCCTCTGGTGCTGGGAACAAAAGATTATGAAACGCCGTTTGGGCCGGTCGCGGTTGATGACGATCTGGCCGAATCTCTTGCCCGGGCGGCCGGAACGGATTTAACCGAGCATGAATTTTTTCATCGCCGGGAGCATTCCATCGAATTTCAAGCCGTTTGGCTGGCTTATGCGGCAAAAAAATTAAAAAAAGAAGCCCGCATCCTGCCCATTCTCTGCTCCTCGTTCACGGAAGAAGACGGCACCTTGCGCCGCGTTGAAAAGACGCTGGATCATTTGGCCAAACTCCTAAAAAATTATCCCGGCCGGATCTGTTTGTTGGCGGGCGCGGATTTCGCGCATATCGGTCCGCGCTTCGGCGACGCCGAGCCCGTGGCCGAGCTTCTGCCCTGGATGAAAACCGAAGATGCCAAAAGCATCGACCGGCTGCTGGAAAAAAACGCGCCGGGCTTTTTCGTTTCCGTGATGGCCGAGGGGGGCAAAAGAAAAGTCTGCGGCTCAGGATGCCTCTATGCGTTTACCTGGCTACTCAAACGGCTGCACCCCGAAGCCCAGGGAAAACTTCTGAAATACGGCCACGCCCCCGACCCGGCCGGAGGCGAAGTCTCCTTCGCCAGCATGGCGTTTACGGAAGGTTGAATCCCAAAAAATTTTTATAAACGGCAATTGGTAAAATTTAAATACTGGTAAATATGATTAATACCATCTATCCTAATATCAAGGAAACGAAGATGAACAAACGGCGAGAGTATCGCGATGACCTATACCAGGTTTATGCTCGCTACAAAAACGAGTGGGTTGCCCTCACGCCCGATGAATCAAAACTGCTCGGTCACTCTCCGGACTTGACGCTATTGGCGAAAAAAGCCAAAGGACAGGGCTACGATCATCCGAGATTTATTCATATTCCGCCCGCTGATTTAAATTTCGCCCTTTAATCATCCTCTTGCAGTTCAAATTCAGAAAAACTTCAACCAGCCCCTTGGCTGTTGCGCTTCCCATCATTCCGATCAACGTTCTTAACCCTACAACTCATCTTTCTTTTGATACGGACGCGCTGATTGATTGCGGAGCTTCAAAAAACCTGTTTCCTTCGAGCGTGGCTAAAGTCCTTGGAATCAACGACATAGCGGACACAGAAACAGGAAAAGGCCAGGAATTCGGCGGGATTGCCGGTCAGCGGGTTTTAGGTTATCCACACCGTCTGCATCTGGAAATCGGCGGAGCCTATCGTTTCGAAACAGTAATTTTCTTTCTTAAAGAAGATCAACAGCAAATGCCTCTCCTAGGCATTCAAGGTTTTCTGGATCATTTCATCATCAAACTAGCGGCCCACAGAGGAAGCATAGAACTGACGCCGCTGCCATCCAAAAAATTAAAACATTAGGCATGGACCGCCAATCACGTCCTCTATAATCCACTCGCAATCCTTATGGTAAACCAAAATTTAAAGCCTGTTATATCTCCAAAGGATTTTGTCGAGTTAAATTATTACATCACAGAATACGATAAGCGCCACTTTTATCGCCTTAGACCGAGACAAAGTTACATCAATTCAATGCTCGGTCATCATGCAACCTTCTTTTTGATGGGAATTCTTCAAAGGTCACGATTCCTTTACTTAGGCTTCACTGAATGCGACGTCTCCCCTCTTTTAGGATTCCTAGCTGCAAGGGCTCACATGGAAACAACTGGCGCCGTGTGTCACGTGGCTACTAATCTAAGCAAGTATTACGCCAATAAATTGGATTTAAATAAATTGCAGGAGATATTAGACAGAAGCTGTCTTGGATCAAGATATGCCCCTTTAAAAGAAAAACAACCTGATACTCCGGAACCAATCAATTGTTTAACATTAATCGACGCCATCGATACTTTTCTCAAAGATATGGGTAAAAATTCATCAGATGATATTCGCACTGTATTACGAAATGCTCCTATTCGCAAACAATACGATTTTCTCTCCGAGGTATGTCACCCAAACTCTTTAGGATTAGTCGAAAATCAACAATTTGGCAGTAGTGGGATCATCTTCCCTCGGCAACCAAAACTCAAAAAAAATTTTAACTCTGTTCTGACACCTTTTCTGATAAGTTGCAAATTATTTTTTGTTGCGTACGATTATTGTTTTAAAAAAATAAAAGCAAAAGAAGAAATGCCGGATTTAGACAAAGAGTCCTTGGTCGAAAATTTCAAAAATAGTATTTGGAGATTTTTCAACAGAAGTATAGCGTAAGTAGATGAATGGGAATCGAACCCAACCCACATGTACTGCTTGACGTAGGCCAAACTTGAAACTAAATTTTTTTCAAAGCAAAGCCAACAACTCATCCACCGTCATCCTGGCTTGCCGTATGATGGATTTCAAGGTTTCTGGGTTTAGGTCCCCGGTGTGCATGGGAACCGTCGCCAACAGGTTGGCTTTCTTAAGCTGGGCGTGACTTCCTTTTTGGCGAATCAAAATAAATCCCGCTTTTTCCAAGGCCTTGAGCGGAATCTTTTGGCCTTAAGACAGGCAGTTTAGGCATGCGCCTGGATTTTAAAATCCACGCGAAGATTAAAGGTTTGAAGGATGCTGTCGGGATTCTGGAATCTTGGGTCCTGGTCCCTCGGAACGGGGCGCAAATGGGGCAGGTTGTTTTCGAAGGCTGTTTCCAAATAGAGTGTTACGGCTTCATATAAAGCTCTCTGGGCTTGCTCCGGAGTAGCCCCGTTGGAAGCCACATCTAAATCCAGGCACAGGGCGCTATAGCCTTTGGGCTGCTTAATAATGGCGCTTGAAAAAATAAATTCGTTTTTCATTTACTGTCCGTATATTCGGATTGCTCTCTGTTGCCATTATACACGCCATTCCATGACGCTTCCGTAAGGAATTTTGAGCAACATGGGGAATCAAATTTCGCAGGTTATAGTCAAACAAATTAGCGGGTGATGGGAATCGAACCCACGTCTACTGCTTGGGAAGCAGTCATACTGCCATTGTACTACACCCGCAATTTTAGAGCCTAAACGCTGAAAAACAGTACGGGGGAATTTTACTAAAGACCGGGAACCTAGGCTGCCGGGGGATTTTGAGGCGGCGTTGGAGGGGGCGGCGGAGCCGGCTGCGGATTGACCCCTTTCATGCGCTCCTCGACTTTTTTCAGGAGCGCTTCTTTCAACAGAGGCTGCATCTCCAACAGCTTCTGAAACGACGCGTAGGGGATTTCAATAATATCCGTGAAATCCTCGGCCGCTTTGATGGCCACCACGGAAGCCTGGCCGCTGAATAAATTCATGACGCCGAAAAAATCGCCTTTTTTAAGCGTCATGGCCGGGTCCTTCGGATTTTCCTTGGTAAAAATATTGATGCTTCCGTTTTTAATGATGAAAAAATTGGCGGAAAATTCTCCGGCCAGCATCACGGTCTGACCCTTTTTATATTTGGAGTGAACGATATCCGGGGTTATTCTTTTGAGCTGCTCCACATCGAAGAAACCCAAGACATCGACGGACCTCTTTAGAAACAGCGTATCGTCAAAAGGCATCCTAGCCTCCTCTTCGTTCTTAAATCTTATTTTACCTTTTTGACCGAATTTGGGTTAACCTTATAATGCCCATATGTCAAAAATCAGCATTGCGGCGGCTTGGGGTTGCCTCATCGTCATCACCGCGCTTGATGCGCAGGAGACGCCTCCCGGCGTCTACGACTTTAATCCCGAAGACCCTCCCCGAAGCGTTGTCTGGTACGACGATGCCCGCCAAGAAACAGAGCGTGTCTTTAACCGCCTTTTAAAGGCTCTCCGGCGCCGCCGCGATTACCGAACGCCCACCAAATTAGCCTATGGCAATCCCGATATCACCGGAGAAAACCCCGCGGCCAATTGCCTGTTAGGCAGATGCGATCCGAATGTCGCCTTAGTGGGCGTCCATCCCATGCTCTTCGACATCGTGCGCAACGAACATGAGCTGGCCCTGGTTATGGCCCATGAATTCGCGCATCTTAAACTCGGCCACAACGAAATCAGAATCATCGCCATGGAAGGAGCGCCGGAAACCGCCGGCCGGCAAGCTCTCCATCAATTGATCTGGGACCAGGAAAAGGAGGCTGATCTTCAGGCCGTTCCGTATATGCGGCAAGCGGGCTTTCGTTGCGCCCAGGCGCGGCGGGTATTCCGGCACTTCGCCGATTATCTCTGGGCCGTCAGGGGAAAAACGCGCGAAGACGTCAAACGATTTTTTGAAAAAAGCAGAACCCACGAGACTCCCGAAGAACGCGAGCGCCTTTTTCTCACGCTCTGCCCCGAAGCCGCGCAAGCCCGGTAAACGGCGGCAAGAAAGATATACTCAGGCCGTGAAGAAACAAACAAAAAAGTTTTTCGTTTCAAAACAAACGCTCGCGATTTTAGGCGGCGGCAATATCGGCCAAGCCATGGCGCGCGGGTTCGTTTTTTCCAAAACGCTTGCGCCCGGGCAAATCATGATCACGCGGCGCAAAACAGCAGCCCTGGAACCGCTCGAGCGCGAAGGCTTCCGCGTGGGCGCGGACAATAAAAAAGCGGTGCGCGAGTCAGGCGTGGTCATCTTGGCCGTCACCCCGAAACAAATGCCGGCCTTGATCAAAGAAATCGCGCCAGTTCTTGAGCTTGCCCGGCATACGGTCATCTCCGTGGCCTCGGGTGTGAGCATCGAGGAAATCAAAAAATTAGCCGGTAAATCCATCGCGGTCGTCCGGGCCATGCCCAATACCGCGGTGGCTATCGGCGAGTCCATGACCTGTTTGTCCGCTCATGAAACAACGCCGCAAAAAACGCTGGACACGGCGGCTGCGCTTTTCGGGGGGGTGGGCAAAACCCTGGTTATCGAAGAAGATCAAATGGTCCCGGCCACGGCGTTGTGCGCCTGCGGCATCGCCTTCTTTCTTCGGGCCATCCGCGCGGCGTCTCAAGGCGGCATTCAAATCAGTTTCCACGCCTCCGAGGCCTTGATGATGGCGGCTCAAACCGCCAAAGGCGCGGCGGCGCTTCTCCTCTCCTCAGCAAATCATCCGGAAACCGAAATCGACAAAGTCACCACGCCTCAAGGCTGCACCATCGCAGGCTTGAACCAAATGGAACATGAAGGATTCGGCTCGGCGTTGATTAAAGGAATCGTCGTGTCGGCCGAGAAGGCCGCCAGCCTATACAAGAACAACAAATAACTCAGTACACGCGGGACTAAATTCTGACCGTGTTTTTCGGACGCTTTTGCCCCGGCTCTTTGCGAATCCTCGCTTACATACCGCTTCGGGTATGCTCGCTGCGGTTCGCTTCGATCCGGGCCAAAATCGCCTCGAAAAACCCAATCACAATTTAGCCCCGCGTGTACTCAGCGTCCGGCGCCGCGCAAAAACTCGCGCCTAAACACTTCTAACGCGGGTTTACCTTGCACGGTGTGGCTGATGTCTTCCGGACCGCCGTCATCATTGTGCACGGTCCAGCCCCATTGCCAAAATCCCAAAAACCAATCGCCCTGATCGCGAAAAGCGTTGAAGAAAGCGGCGAAATAATTTTGCTGAACCCGCATGTCGACGCCCCCATGGCGGCGGTAAACCCAGGGGAAAACATAGACTCCGCTTTGACTTGAAATTCCAAATTCGGAAAAAATAATCGGCTTGCCGTGGCGGCGGGCGTAGCCGCGAAGACGGGGGATGTAATGCTCCCGCCAAACGCGGACGAATCGCGCGGCAGAGTCGCCGGATCCGGGCAAACCCATGGGAAAATAAGCGTTGACGCCGATCGCGTCCAACTCGCTCCAGAACGGCACGGAATCCCACTCCAGCCAAAAAGCGGCATAAGTCAACGGGCCCTGATACTCCTGGCGAACGCGGCGGATCAAATGGCGCCAAGGAGCCTCATGCCGGGCGCGGGTCATGGAATAAAGTTCGGTGCCGACGACAAAAGCATCAGCCTGCAAAGCCTGCGCCAAGCGGGCGTAACGCAAAATAAACACTCTGTAACTTCGAAACCAATCCGTTTCATTAGACGGTCTGATATAACCGCGGAATGTGCCGTCCAAACTGTTGACATGAGGCTTGATCGCGACCTTCATCCCCAAGGCTTTCGCCCGGCGCACGGCCGCGATTAAAGATTCATCGGAAGGGCTGCGTTCGCCGGACACAATCTGAGTGCTGGTAGCGACAGGCATGAACTCGGTGGGTACGAACACAACCCATTGCGCTCCGGTGGCGGCCACTTCACTGAGCGCGGCCAGCCCTTCTTCGGCATTGCCATAGCCATCGCTGCTCCACGAAAGCATATGGAATCCATAAATCGCGAATGGACCTTGGGGTTGAGGCTCGGCGGCCGAAGCCAAAAGGATGAGGCTGCTCGTCAAGAGGAAAAACAACGTTTATTATATATTGAAGTGATGGCTGAACCGGCTGCGCCGAACAAAGAAACGCCGCCCGCTCCGGCTAAAAAAAATCTTTTGGGTGGGCAAAAAGAAATCCTGTCGTATCAGGCCATTATCGTCTTATCCCTTCTGGTGGCGCTCCTTTCCGGGTACACGGCCGCCTATCGCTATGTCAAAACCGTGGACGCCGAAGAACCGGCTCCGGTTCTCATCAAACGAGGGCCGGTCGCGCCAAAGGAGGAAAAACCAACCGTGTCGGTTCAGCCGCCTGCGCCCAAACCTGCGCCGGCACAGGCGACGCCGCCCTCCCTTGATCTCGAAAAAGCCAAGACGGCGACGGACGTGCATGCGCTTCTTCCGCGCAATATTCTATTCACCTATATCAACTACCGCTCGAAAAAAGTGGAACTGGCCGGGGATTTTAACGAATGGAAAGGCCTGGAAATGAAGAAAGAAAAGCCGGGCGTCTGGAGAGCGCGCCTGAGCGTCGCCCCGGGAATTTATAAATATAATTTCATCAGCGACGGAAAAAAAGTCACCGACCCCTACAACCCCAGACGGGAAAAAAGCGCCTCCATTTTGATAGTTGAACCAATGGAACAAAAACGCTAAATTGATCCCGTCGACGCCTAATTTAACGCCATATGCAGAGAGGTTAAACTTCATGAAATCCAATATCTACTATCTTGGTTTGATCGCCTTGGGGGCCGTTGCCCGCGTTTTGCCGCACCCGCCCAATTTCACGCCAACCGGAGCCATCGCCTTCTTCGGCGGCAACAAATTAACGAATAAGTGGGCCGCGTTCCTTGCGCCCCTGGCCATTCTGGCGCTTTCCGATTTGGTAATCGGCTTACACGGAACCCTTCCCTTCGTCTACGCGAGCTTTCTGATCACCGTCGCCCTGGGCCGCATCATGGGCTCCTCCAACGCCGGACGGGTCTTGGGCCTGGGGCTTTCATCGGCGATTTTCTTCATCATCAGCAATTTCGGCGTTTGGCTGGGTTCGGGAATGTACCCGCACACCGGCGGCGGGCTTTGGTCCTGCTATTTGGCCGCCCTGCCTTTCTTTAGGAACGAATTGGCGGCCAACTTCCTTTACGGCGGCGCTTTTTTCCTTGCGGCCGGCCTTATTGAAAAAAACATCGGCGTCCTAAGCCGCCAAAAACAAACCGCCTAAACGCCGCGCTTTGGAAATTTCTTCGTTCCTCGAACCCGGGGCAGCGGAGAATCTCGAACAAAAACGCGTTCGTCTTTTTGAAATCCTCAAAAACCTCAACCGCGTTTTAGTCTGCTTTTCGGGAGGGGTGGATTCTTCCTATGTTTGCTACGCGGCCCTTAAGGCCTTGGGCCGCGACAATGTCCTGGCCGCAACAGCCGTCAGCCCCAGTTTATCGGAGGAATCCCGGCAAGAAATATCCGCCTGGATTTTATTTACCGGAGTCCGCCACGAATGGATCGAAACCGCTGAGTTCAACAACCCCGCCTATCTGGCCAACAACGCCGATCGCTGCTATTTCTGCAAAACCGAACTCTACGCCGCCGTGATGCCCTTGGCGCGCGGACGCAATCTCACGGTGATCGACGGCTCAAACTTCTCCGACCTTCAAGAACACCGGCCGGGTTACTTGGCGGCCCGGCAGAACAATGTGCTCCATCCGCTCGAGGAAGCAGGATTGAGCAAACCTGAAATCGTCGAACTCGCCCGTCACAGCGGCTTGCCTAATTGGAACAGGCCGGCCAGCCCCTGCCTTTCCTCAAGAATTCCGCACGGCCAAGCTGTCACCCGCGAGGCCTTGGAAAAGGTGGACCAGGCTGAGCGCATCATCAAAAGTTTCGGTTTGCGCGTCGTGCGGGTGAGGCATTTGGCCTTCGATACGGCAAAAATTGAAACCTCGTCCGAAGAAATGCCCGCGCTTGAAAAGAAACGCCAAGAAATCATCCGGCGATTCTCAGAGTTGGGTTTTACGCGCGTCGCCTTCGGCTTATACCCGGCAACCGCCGAAGCTGCGTTGGACGCACCTCAATGAGTATAATACCGGACTTGAAAAGAACCATGAAACATGTTAAAGAATAAGAATTAAAAGCGAGGGAACATATGGCAAAACAAAAAACGAAGACCGCCGCTAAAAAGCCTGCGAAGACCGTTGTTTTAACTTCGCCCCTGTCCGCCTCCGAACTAAAAGCGTTTAAAAAGGAACTCTTCGAGATGCGTCAAAAGCTCTCCTCGGAACTCGAAGGAGTCAGGAGCAAGGACCTCAAGGAAGCGATGGACGCCGAGCCCGGCGATGACGCGGACGTCGCCACGCAAACCTACGAAAAAGAAATGCTTTTTGAAATCACCGGCAGCGAACGGGAAACCCTGATGCAGATCGACGAAGCCCTGCGCCGCATCGAAAACAAAACGTACGGCATTTGCGACCAGTGCAAAAAACCGATTCCCTTGAAACGCTTGCGCGTGCTGCCCTACAGCCGTTACTGCATGAATTGCCAAGCCATGTTCGAATCCCGGCCGTCGTCATAGCCAGGACCCATCAGGCCATGACGCTGCGCGGCAAAAAAATCGCCATTTTAATCGAACGCGATTATCAGGACCTGGAGGTCTGGTATCCTTATTTGCGCTTAAAAGAAGAGGGAGCCGTGGTCGAACTCGTGGCTCCGGAAAAAAAAATCTATGAAGGCAAATTCGGGTACCCGGCGCCCGTCGACCGATCGCTTCAGGAAGTGGAGCCGCAAAATTTCGACGCGGTCGTCGTTCCCGGCGGATTCGCTCCGGATTTTCTTCGCCGTTATCCTCCCTCGATCAGCTTTGTCCGAGAGGCCTATGAACAAGGCAAACTGGTCGCCGCCATCTGCCACGGCCCCTGGATTTTGGCTTCAGCCGGAATTTTAAAAGGCAAACGGGCCACCTGCTTTTCCGCGATCGCGGATGATGTCAAAAACGCGGGCGCCCGCTATGAAGACAGCGAGGTCGTGGTGGACGGCCGCCTCGTCACTTCTCGCAAGCCGGAAGATTTGCCCGCTTTTTGCCTGGCCATCATCAGGCAACTAAACCGTCCGGCCTCAAAAAATCACGGCCGATCCCTCGTCAGAAAATAAAAGAATCCTTTCATGCGAGCCGTTATTTTCCGCGAATACGGCGGCCCGGACAAGCTCGAATACGTCGCCGGCTTTCCCGAACCCGTCATTGCCGATGACGAAGTTTTGGTGCGCGTTCGCGCCTGCGCGCTCAATCACCTCGATATTTGGGTCAGGCAAGGCATCCCGGCCCTAAAACTGCCTCTGCCTCATATTTCCGGCTGCGACGCCAGCGGTGAAGTGGCTCGCGCGGGCAAAAACGCGCGCGGCATCGAAGAAGGGCAGGCCGTGGTCATCGCCCCCGGCGCCTCCTGCTGGCAATGCGCGTTTTGCAAAAGCGGCCGGGATAATATCTGCGAACAATACTCGATCATCGGCGAAAACAGGCACGGGGCCTTGGCCGAATATGTCAAGGTCAAAGCGACTCAAATCCTGCCTAAGCCGGCCAATTTAAGTTTCGAGGAAGCGGCCGCGTACCCGCTCGTTTTTCTGACGGCCTGGCACATGTTGTTTGCGCACGCGGGCATCGGCCCGGAAAAAAACGTATTGATCCTAGCCGCTGGTGCGGGGGTCGGGCAGGCCGCGGTTCAAATCGCCAAATATGCCGGCGCCCGAATGATCCTGGCCGCGGCATCAAACAAAGAGAAACTCGACAAAGCCCGATTGCTGGGCGCGCATCAGGGCATTCTCGTTCCGCGCGACGCCAAGGCGGCCTTTTACCGGGACGTCCTTAAGGCCACCTCGGGCGAAGGCGTGGACATTATTTTTGAGCATGTAGGCTCCGTCAGCATGGACTCCTCGGTCAAGTCGCTGAGGAAGGGGGGAATCGTTGTCACCTGCGGGGCCACATCCGGCCCTCAAGCGGCCGTGGACTTGCGCTATTTTTTTATGAGAGAGCTGCGCCTGCAGGGCTCCATTATGGGAACGCTTGAGGAGATGAAAACAATCACGCGCCTGATGGCCGAGGGCCGGCTCAAGCCGGTCATTGATTCTATTTTTCCGCTGGAGGAAACCCGGGCGGCTCAGGAAAAAATGCTGTCGCGGGATTTCTTCGGAAAAATCGTCATTAAGGTTTAACGAAAAGTGGAAATTTCGGATTCCTTAAGCAGGGAAGCCAAGTCCCGCAGGATGGTCTCGCTTGGGCGCTGCCACAAACCCAGGCGATAGCCGAAACTCTGCAAATAATTTAAAACCTCGCCGCGTTCCAAACCTTTGGCCCCGGCTTCATGAGCGGATAATTGGGCCAGGTTCCTCATATTGAGCTCAAGCGTGCGGCGCATGATGACAAGCAATTCCTCTTTGGATTCTTCATCGATATCAGGATTGCAAACCCACCGGTACATCAGATAGGGCGCATGCTTCCACCGGTACCACTCCCAGGCCAGATCGTAAGCGTAGCTGAAACCGAAAAATTGTTTCGAGCGCGAGCTGATATAAGGGCCGCCCTGGCACAGCCAGGCGTCGTCGTCGAGGGAAAGCTCCATGACGATCTCATGATCGATTTCCCAATACATGGAAAGAAGCAGCTTGACCAAAAGCAAAGCTTCCGTCCCCAGGCTCAAAATTTCCTCGGAAACGCCCACGCGCATACGAGCGTACTCTTCGACCGGTTTTTTAACCAGCAAAACGAAGGGAGCATGGATCAAGGCGGCTCGATCCGATTGATCGGTTCCTTGGTTGTAAGCAAAATAAGGATTGACGAAAATGCCGAAATCAGCCAGCGGCGGGCAGCCTTGGGCCGTCAAACGCACAAAATCAAGCGCTGTTACGGGTCCGGCCGCCATTCTGCCGCGAAGCACGAGATCGGCGAGCACGGATGAGCTGACCGGGAAAGCCATGCATGGGCTGAACAGCTTGAGGTTGTTGAAATAAACCTGGGCCGACGGGCTATGAATCCTACCGACCACCAATGGCGCGGACAATATCTTAACTCCTCCTTCGCAGAACTCCGAGGACGCTGGCCCACCTTGCACCCTTCGCAGAGCTCCGGGTACGCCGGTCCGCCTGAGGCGGAACTGCCCCGGCAGAGGTGGGACCCCGGCAGTCCTTTAGGGATTCCCGGTCGAATCCGATTCGCCCGTTAAAACCTTGGGATCAAAAAGCTGTTTCATCTCCTCGTCGGAAAGAATATTTTTTTGCTTGACCAATTCAAGCACCGTCTTTTTAGTGGCCAACGCTTCCTTGAAAATTTCGGCGGATTTCAAATAACCGATTTTAGGGGTCAACACCGTGGCCAACGACGGGCTTGTCCCGAAATAAACCTGGCAGCGCTCCTGCTCCGCTAAAATTCCCTCGATGCCCTTTTTGGCGAAGACCGGCAAAAAATTGGACAAAATTTCCATGGAATGAAGAACCCGGTAAGCGGCCACGGGCGTCATCACGTTTAAATCCAACTGCCCCGCCTGAGCGGCCAAGGCCACGGTCTGGTCCGCGCCGATCACGTCAAAAGCGATTTGATTCATGGCTTCGGCCATGGAGGGATTGACCTTGCCGGGCATGATGGAGGAGCCCGGTTGCACCGCCGGCAAAACGATTTCGCCTAATCCCGTCAACGGGCCTGAAGCCAGCAGCCTTAAATCATTGGCCAGGCGGATGAGCTCAAGCGATAAATTACGCAAGGACGCGGAAAAATTAGCGATGGGAAAATGGCTTTGCAGCGCGTAGCGGTTGTCGCGGCTGGGCATCAGCTTGATCGACGTCAGATTCGCCAGGTAGGAAACCGCCAAATCCTTGAAACCCGAGGGCGCGTTCATGCCGGTTCCCGCGGCCGTGCCGCCTAAGGCGACCGAACGCAAGCCCTGGCTTGCGCTTTCAATCTGGGCATACGCCTCTTCCAGGGCCACGGCGTAAGCCTCGAATTCCTGGCCCAAGGTGATCGGAACCGCGTCTTGAAGATGGGTCCGCGCCGACTTTAAAACGCCTTTAAATTCTTTGGCTTTTTTGGCGTAAGCATTAATCAATGCTTCGAGGGCCTTGGTCAACCTCGGCAGCAACAGAAGAATGGCGGCATGGGTCGCGGTCGGGAATGTGTCGTTGGTCGACTGGCTGCGATTAACATGATCGTTTGGGGAAACCGTTTCATAATCACCCTTGGGTTTACCCAAAATTTCCAACGCGCGATTGGCCAACACTTCGTTGACGTTCATATTAAACGACGTTCCGGCGCCGGCCTGATAGACGTCGATGATGAATTGATCCTGAAGCTTGCCTTCCAACACTTCATTGGCCGCGGTAATAATCGCCTCCGCCTTGTCATCCGGGACGGTTTTCAAGTCGCGATTGGCTAAAACGCAGGCCTTTTTGACAAAAATATAAGCGCGGACAAGGATAGGATGGGCCTTGAGGTGGCTGACCGGAAAGTTTTCCGACGCGCGCAGGGTTTGAATGCCCCAGTAGGCTTGTTCCGGGACTTCTCTTTCGCCGAGGGAGTCTTTTTCTTTGCGCATGCCCATAAATTTATGATTTGAAGGAATGTATTTTACCTAAAAATTGAGAATCAATAATAAAAATGGCTACAATAAGAATCGACAATGTGCCGAATCTTCGCCCAAATTGCCGTTGATGAGCGCGACCCGTCGGATTACATTGTTCATTCCAGCTGCTCTCTGTTAGCCCAAAGCAAAGCCAAAAAGGACTTCCTCCAGGAAGACGGCTGGGGCATTGCGGCCTTGAACGGTCGTGGATTCAAAATTTTCAAGAGCCCTAACCCGATTTATCGCGAAGCCGAGCTGCTTAAGAAAGCGGCCCGTGGCGGCAAATCCCGCATCGTGATCGCCCATATCCGGGCTGCGTCGAATCCGCTCAAACTTCCCAAACGCCAATTAATCGCGAAAGAACATAATCAGCCGTTCGGCGCCTCGAACCTGACGTTCGCCCACAACGGCACCATCAATATCGCGGCTGCGGCCCGCGAGCGGCTCTTAGGCCCGTACCGGAAAAACTTAAAGGGGAAAAACGACAGCGAAATCTATTTTTGGATTCTTTACAAATGGTACCGCAAGACAGGCGACGTGGCTCGCGCGTTTGAAAAAACCGCCCAAGAGCTTTGGCAACTATGGCGTGAATTGCCCAAGAGCCGGCGCAAAGGCTGGAAATATCCATATACGGGTCTAAACGCCGCGGTTTCGGACGGCCGGCGCCTCTGGGCCTTATGCCATTCGCTGATGCCCGCTCAATCGAAATCCCTCTGCCTCAAAGACCAGCCTTACAACAGGCTGGCTTTAAAACTCAGCGAGGGCGGACGCCGCTTGGTCATCGGCTCCGAAAAACTCGGCCAGGAGCCGGGCTGGACGGTTGTTCCCATGCACAGCCTGACCGTGGCCGAAGAATCCAATGGCCTCATCCTTTATCAAACGAGGAGATTTCCATGGCGGAGAATTTAAGTCTAAGGGAAATGTCTGAAATGATCCGGCAGCAAGCGCTGCCGTTTCAAGAGCTCCGCCGTGAGCTTGAACGCTACATCATCGGTCAAGACGAGTTAATCCACAAGGCCATTATTTCGCTCTTAGCCGACGGGCATATCTTGATCGAGGGCGTGCCGGGTTTAGGCAAAACGCTCACTGTCAAGACCTTGGCCAAATTGATTAAGGCCAGTTATTCACGCATTCAATTTACGCCCGATCTTTTGCCCGGAGATATTGTGGGCACGCCGATTTTCCAACCCAAAGACGGAACCTTCGTGGTCAAAAAAGGCCCGATTTTCGCCAATTTTGTCTTAGCGGATGAAATCAACCGTGCTCCGGCCAAGACCCAATCCGCGCTGCTGGAAGCCATGCAGGAACGCCAAGTGACCATCGGCGAAGAAACATTCAAACTTGATGAGCCCTTTCTGGTCCTGGCCACGCAAAATCCCATCGAGCAGGAAGGCACCTATCCCTTGCCCGAAGCCCAGGTGGACCGTTTTTTGATGAAGCTCAAAGTGGCTTACCCATCCAAAAAGGCGGAAATTGAAATCTTGGACCGGTATTCGGGAGATCCTGGCCGGGAACCTCAGCCCGTGCTCGATCCTCAAAGCATTCTAGGCTCGCGCAAAATCGTGCACCAGATTTATTTGGACCCCAAGCTCAAGGACTATATTATTGAAATCGTTTTCGCGAGCCGATTCCCACAGGAGCACAAGCTGGAAAAATTAAAATCTCTAATCGCCTATGGAGCCAGCCCGCGCGCGACTCTTTATCTGGCTCAAGCCGCCAAAGCCTGCGCGTTCATGGAAGGCCGGGGCTATGTGACCCCTGAAGATATCCGTTTTATTTCGTTCGACGTGCTGCGCCACCGCATTTTGCTGACTTACGAGGCTGAAGCGGAAAATATCTCATCGGAAGACATCATCCATGAGATTTTCGAAACCGTCGGCGTACCCTAACCCTTCTAACCTAAGATAACCGGCCTGGTTATTTTGATGATTATGATGTATGATTATGAGGTATGAACAAAAGGACAACGATTGTCACTGATACGGAACTTTATGTCGAAGCCCAGGCATTGGCCCGTCGAGAACGCGCATCCCTTTCTCAAATTGTTCGTGAAGCCCTGACTGCCTATATCACGAGCAAAACTTCTGAAAAAAAACGGCTCTCTTTCGTCGGCATCGGTCTCGGCCCAAAAAACAAGGCCGTCTCCCGCAAAGCTAAAGACATCGCCAAGAACCGCTTAAACAAAAAAACCGGATGGCTCTAATCCTTATTGATACGGGACCGCTCTACGCCTTGGCCGACCGGGGGGACGGGGGACATCATCAAGCGGTCGCGTTTTTTGAAAAGACCAAAGAGACTTTGATGGTTTGCGCAAGTGTTATTCCTGAGGTTTGCTATCTCTTTCATAAATTTCTTGGACCCCGAGCCGAAACGGCCTTTATCGGCTCTTTGCAAAAAGGCGAAATTAACATAGAGAACCTGGAGCCCGGCGATATCGACCGCATCTTGGAGATACTGGAAAGACGTCCGGAGTTAGGTTTCGTCGACGCCTCAACCATCGCCGTAGCCGAGCGGCTGCGCATCGTCAAAATCGCAACTTTTGACAGACGCCATTTTGCTTCATTTAAACCCAAACATGCCCGCGCTTTTGAAATCGTCCCTTAAAATGGAACTCGTATTCTAAAATTGCTACTTTTTAGTGTCCTGTTCTCCGGTTTGAGCCTGTTGTTTTCCAGCCTCAGGAATAGGCTCAAGGGGACCCATAAAATCATTAAGATCATCGGCGTCATAGTCCTTAAGGGGCTGCGTTGGTTCCTTCAGGTACGTTTCACGGGTAATGGGCGGGCCGCGCGGCGAGCCGCTTAAACCACGGCCGTACACATTAGCGACTTCGGGCGTCAGTTCGATATAACCGTATTTAATCAACCGATCGGCGATGACATTGCCGCCGGACATGTTGCGCATAATATCGCCCGCATAGCCGATCTGATTAGTATTCTGCTTGCCCTTTTGAAAAAATTGCCGGGCCGTGGCATCGACAAGATAAATCTTGCCGGTTGATTTCACGCGAACCACGATAAAAGCATGCCTGAAGGAGTCGGACCCAAAAAGGTTCGCCGCTTGATGGTGATAAACCTCGAGCGCGTCGACGGCATAATGCTGCAAACGCCTGACAACATCGGCCTGTGATAAGCCACAGGCGCCCTGCACGCTGCAAGCTCCCAAATCGGAAACATTCTGTTTTTCAAGCAAAGCCCTGCGATCTTCCAAAATAGCCTGCTCAATGATGGCTTCTGCTTCTGCATTAGTCAGCTCTCTGGGTTTCGTCCGGGCTTTATGCGAGGCTTTACCCAAAACCTCTGTTGTTGGGCCCCCCATGTAAGGGTCGGGGCCCTCAAATTCAATAGGCGTTTCCGGAGTCTGATCCGCCTGAGCGTCCTGCTTATTCGGCTTTTTCTTGATGACCTTGGTGCCTTGCCCATTAGCCGCGTCGTCAGCCGGAGCCGGCGCCTCAGCGACATCCGTTCGCTCGGCCAAGAGGGGAGTTTCTCCGACATTATCGAATTCAACTTTAAAGCCGTGCTCGTTAAATTTCTTAACTAGGTCATTTTGGGCCTTGGACTTGGGGTTGCGGCGGCCGCGCAGGACAACCGTGCCGTTTTTACCTTGCGCGCCGCCCAATTCAGCCATGCGCACGACTTCATGGACATTGCCGTAATTCGTTTCGAGCTCTTGAATAAAATCAGCGCGGTCTAGGAAGGAATTGTCGCGGACTTTTTGGCCTTTCGGTTTGACGGTGTTTTCAGGCCAAGGCGAAGGTTCGTCAAGGAAGGTGATATCCTCATCGGTAAGCTCAATCGTGGCATCATCGGATTGAGTTCCCTTTTTCTTGGGAGGGGACTTATTTCCCGGCCCCGACACTTTCGTAACCGCCCCGGTCGTCTCCGGCTTGCCTTCAAAAATTACCTCAACCCCGTGTTCTTTGGCCAACTTAGCCCAATGCCCGCGCTGACCCTCCGGAACCTTAAGAATAAAAGCTTGCCGCTCAAAAGAATAAATCACTTCAACATTGGCCTCGGCAGCCTGCCGGTAAAAATCCTCGCTGAAACCCTCGGGTTCCAATCTAGGCGTTACGGCATCTTCGCCGGCGGCTTGATCGGTGGAACCATCGGCTGCGGCGCCTCGGACTTTCTTGACCCTGATGACTTCATATCCCTCGCTTTGCAAAAAGGAGATAACGGCGTCAGCCTCTGAACCGGCATCCACAAAAACTTCCGCCACGTTCTTCCCGTTTTGTCGATAATGAGCCTTAACGTATTGCTGCCGAATATCAGGCTTTAAAGCATTAATGCCCTCTGTAGCCTCACGATAAGACTGCCTCGCCTGACCCATTTCAGGTGTAATCTCAAACTTGCCCAAGTAAATATCCTCGGCCAATTTTTGTGGGTCCTGATACCGCCGGGCTTGTTTTGGCGGTAAATTCTCAATAAATGGCTTAAGATAAGTGGGAACTGTCCCGGTATCGGCGATATCAGTTAATAGGCGGCCCTTAGGACTGGCGGGATCAACATTGCCTTTCTTTAAAGCTGCGCGCGCCACCGATCTTGACGTCCAACCGCCCAATCTCTGATTGATAATTTCCAATCCTCCGCCCTTCATGTAAGTGGTTCCTATAGATGCCCATGTGCCCAGCCCGGTAGCTGCCATTGCAGTAACGGCCGTCGTGCAATCGCCGCCTGTGGCGCATGTATAAATCGTATCCCCAAGCTGGAATCCTAGAGGGACCGCCATGCTCCCGATCATCAAGCCATGCGTTGCTCCGGCCACGGCGCGCCCGACGCGTAAACCCGTGCCCAACTTTGCTCCGGTCCACAAGGTAAACTCCACGGCTCCGCGTTCCAGCAATTTTGCTCCCAAAGGAACGGCTCCCGGCATAACCGCGCTCTCAATAAACATATTGCCGACCTCGCCCCAAACGCCCAAGACCCGGCCGCCCCACCCAAACTCTCCTGAAATCAACTGTTGGCGCATCCCGGCCGGCGAATACTCGCCTTTCATGAAGGCCCTTTGCATCTCTGCGCCTTGACCCTGATTGCCGAAAACCTGCCGGTAAATCCGATGATCGCCTTTCCAATTAACCGCCTCTAAATGATAATCCTGGGCTCCGAGCGCGGCATCGCCCTGTCCCCAAGCCTTGTCATTGTATTCGCGAGCGAAATCTAACGCTATTTCCTCTTCTTTGGTCGAAATATCGGTAAAAGGAATGCTCACGCCCACGTCGGACCAAGCTGAATAAGCCAAACTGCGCATATAGTCTGCCTGCTGATCAAGGCCTATTTGATCCAAGCTGTCGGCTGCAGCGTGTTCCAGAAGCCCGATCGTGCCGTTAACAGCGGATTTGCCGACTTCAATCACCTGTTTGAGAACGGGAACTTCCCCTATATCCGATAAAGCTTCCTGCCACCATTTAGGGTATTTTTTAATAGTCCAGGATCCTTCCCTTGATTTGCATTCCTTGTAACTTTCGGCATAGACAGAGCATGTGGTGATTCGTTTAAAACCCTCCAATTTTTCGGAATTATTCATCGTTCCTTCTTGGATATACCCATATTCGCCATGGCCGTTGAACTCATAATGCGAATACCGCGCATGCACCGTCTTTTTCTGCTTTTCATCGTAATATGAGTAATCATCATCGGGGAAATCCTGATAATCCTGATAAACATTGGATGTCGTCTCATTGATGGGCACCCTACGTTCGACCTGCCTCTTTTCAAACTGCCTGATTTCCAAGACTTCATCCATCTTTTCCCAAGCGTTCGGCCCGGTTTCCTGGTCATGCTTTAAGAATTGAGCTTTGTAAACTAAAGTCGGCAAATACACCTCGTTCCAGCTGGTTGGATTCATGAAATTGGCGACCCCGACCTCAATAAACCCGGAAGTATCGATATGAATCTGGCGGGCATATTGCGCCTTATGGTACAGAAACTCTTTAAGGGCCGTTTTTTTATTCTCATCCCAGCCTAACTCGCGAGCGACGGCGCCGATGCGCTGATCCAATGTCGCGTTGTAGGCTTCCGGCTCCGGAACGTCCCACTTATCTTGCGGATAATCCATTTGGCCATCGCCGTTAGGATCGATGTCAACGCCCATGCCTTTGTGGCTGATGCTGTAATAAGCCGTTTCCCAACCCTCTCCGGCATAAGCGGTCACCCCTTCGGCCGGGTGGCGCACCGGCCGATTATGTTCCATAACCCAAACTTGACCATGGCGATTGGTGACCCTTAACAGCTTGAAAACCTTCCCTTTGGTATCGGTTTTTCCTTTCTTTTCGACCGTTTCGGGCAGGGGGCAGCCGTTCGCCTGTTGCCGGTCCCCGGGATTCGGCGGCGGGGGGGTTTCATTCTCTTGGGAATCGGCATCCGTCAAAATTCCTTCCTGTTTTTTCCAGGGCTGGCATTTTGTGGGCTGATCCAAATTTTCAATGACGATAGTATTGTCGGATTTGATGGTTGTGCGCGTCATTAAATCCGAGTCTTCCTTCACCCGCTCAAGCAATTTGCCTCCGGAACCATACTTATCTTTGATATCGAAATAAAAAAGATGATTGCCCAGCAATCGCTTGGTTTTTAAATGACGCTTCATAACTTGACGTTCATCGGGATCCTCCGCTGAGCTTAGAAGCAAAATTTCCACATAAGTCGTGCCTCTGGTGGAATCGTTCTCGAGCATGCCGTCGCTTTCCTCGTCGGTCAGAAGGCCGGCTTTCTTGAAATAATTAAGGATTTTCTTATTCACGACCCCCGCACGCTCGATCACCAAACCATCATCGCTCACGAACATGCTTAAACCGCCTTTGTAAACACGGCGCAGCCCTTGATGCCCCCAGACGGTATCCGCCTCGACGTAATTTAATTTCTTATCAGGATCGGCCAGCTCTTCGCGCGAAACCTTCAGCCCGTCCTCGGCGGCCCCCGAATCAAGCCATTGACGATAAAATTCCGCGGTCTCGGCGCGCGATTGAACGTAGGCTAAACGCTTCGGGTCGTCCTCGGGAATCAAATCGGGATGATCGGTAAAAAATTCAGCGATCGCTTGATCAGCTTCAGTAAGCAGTTCGCGCTGTTTTTTCTCCCACTTAGCTAGTTTTTCCCGCCTTTTTTTCTTATCCGGTTCTTCTTTAATTTTTTTCAGCTCTTCCTGCTGATTCATCAATCCTTGCGCCACTTTTCGCAAGGAAGGATCATGGACGGCCAATACCTGCAGAAAATCAATCGTCGGTTGACCCCGATTTTCCACCAAATCCCGATGGGCTTCCTTGAACAGATACTTTTTCGCCTGATTCTGCATAGGCTCAGGCAAAACCGGATTGACGGCCAATCCGCTCAAAACCGCTATGCTCAAATGCCGAATGTGATCCTGGCGCTGCACGGAGATATCCTGTTTTTTCTTTTTCTGACCCGGGATCGGTTTGCGGCCTGGATAAATCAAGGGGCGCGCTTGATCGTCGGCGTCGCCGTCAGCCCCCGCCTGGGCAAACAACGCAGGGGCTAAGGCTTCTGTGGGGTATTTTGCCGTAAGCTCTTTAAGCCTTTTTTCTTCGGCCGGTTTTAGTTTTGTTCCTTTGGCTTTTTTTGCCTCAAGCTTTCTTTTATCGAAACGCTCGATTACCTGAACCATGGAACATTCGAATACGGCGAAGCGCGTTTCTTCGTTGACGTTATCGAAATTAAAAAGCGTAAAGTCCACGTTCCCGGCCTGATCGCGAGGAGGGGAAACTTGCGGGACGCAACTGGCGACTGCAACCTCGAAATCAGCCGTATGCCGATCTTTCTCCAGGCCCAAAAAAATGGATTGCCAGGATTTGTCATCGTGTAAAAACGGGTCTTTTTTATATTTGCCTAACTTGGCCAACGGTTTGAAGTATTCGTAATAGGTCAAGTAGTATTGAGACTGGGCAATGCAATAAAAAAGATAAGCCTTGTCTTGAGGATTCCAGTTGCCGAACTCTCCGGGATCAATAAACTCGGCGACATCCCTCCAGCGCGCTTGCATACATTGCTGGGCTAAGCGTTGGACATCCTCAGGTTTCATGTCCGCCAAAACTTCGGCATCGGGGCGGTAGTCCATAAGGATATCGCGCCAAGGACGCTCGGGCAAAGGTTCCGGGCTTTGCGTGATGAATTCCGGGACCTCTCCTCCCTGATAAAGCGTTTTGTCCTTTCCTTTCCCTTTGCCTTTTCCCTTACTTCCTGCGCCCTGGTCCGCATCCCCATCAGCTGTGCCGTCAATACTTAAGCCCGCGCCGGGAGTTCCGCCCGGGCCGACGCCTTCAAACATTTGATCTGAAACGCCTTTATCCGCTTTAGGAGTCACGTTGTTTAACCCACCACGATTGATCACACCCAAAACCCCGGCGTTTTGAGGATCGGCCGGATTGCCTAATTGTCCGCCGGGATTCAACGCGTGCGCTGCATGATCTGGGTTAACGGCCGGATCATCACTGTTACCGATCCCCTGATTGCCGCCTGTATTGATCGGGGCAAAGGAACGGGCATTAACATCAGCAGGTCCCGGCTCATCGGGCCTTTCATCTCGTGCAGGATTGACGGGAATATCGCGCGCTGAAGCGGGCAGATTCTCCACGCCGCCTGAAAGCGCCGAGGTAACCTCAACGAGATCGTCCGCCGAACCCTCAAGCATATCGAGAGTCGTAGCGGCATTCGGCAATCCCATGTGTCTAATGACCGATTCGGCGAAAACCCGCGGATTGCCCGACTGAGCGTCTAAAATCGCGATTAAACGCCTGCCCTCGTCATCAGTGAAATACCGCCGAATTTCATCCTTGCGGGAAGAAAAAAACGCGTGAATGCTGCGGGCCTCATCATCAGTCATAGAACCCTGGTCCCATGTGGATGCCCGTGTGCCGTCCATAAATTGCGCTCCTAATGGTAAAGGAAAAATTAATATGAGGAATGGCAAAATGGAAAAGAATAGGCGAATTGAAACAATCAGCCTGGTTCCATAGCCCATGTTGAACACCAAAAGAATGCTTTCGGTTATTCTTTAGGTTAACAGGGAAACGCCTCTAAAACAATGCTTCGCGTTCGAGGAATTCGGCAGCCTAAAACTTCACCGTCTTGCGGTTTTGATTGTTCATTCGGCGGCTCTGGTAGCGACCCGGGCCGTCGACAAAAACGGCGGTCAACACCCGGCCCGCGTTGGGGTTATAAACAACGGCCAAATAAGCGCCCGTGCGGCTTGTGCCGTCAACCGGGTCCTTATAGGCGACCGATTGCCGGCCGATGCCTAATTCCGCCACCGGCATATAAACGACGCGCGTTCCGTCTCCTTGAATCTGGCCGCTGCTCTTACTGCCGACCGCCTCAAGAATATGCCGGGGTTGCAAAAATTCACCGATTTCAGGGTGGCCCGGTCCCCCTGATCCCGCTCCCCGTTTTTCTCCTTCAACGATATGTTTCCAATCTTCAGACGTCAACTTTACCTCTTCACCCTTTGGAGTTTTTATTTTCAAAGGCCATTGTTCAACCGGCTTAGACTGCTGCTGCGGCTTACCGGGCTGCGGCGTTGCGGCAGTAGGGCCAACCTCTTTAAACAAATCCGTTTCGCCGACAAGCTCGTGTTGATTCTTAATGCTTCGGTCATCGTAAATCTTTTTTCCGTTCACCGTAACGCCTTCTTTGGGGATGCTGTAGCGGTAAGAGAGGTATCCTGATTCGCTGTTGGGCATGAGGTTGTTTTCTGGGGGTAGCAGCGACGCGTCTTTGTTTTTAAAACCATCTTTAGCCAGCAGGCTGTCTATTTTTTTCATGAGCTCGACGGCATGAGCCCTGTCTTTAGGGTAAACGGTGATGATTTTTCCGCGTTGGCCGGGATCATTGGGATTCAACATTCTCTGCAAGGCAATATGATCCGTGGGGATTTTATGACGAACACGTTCATTGCGCAGCAATCCACTGACCGAGTCCAGCATCTTGGCCGGGTGCTGGGGGGAAACGCTGATATGAAATTTCCAAGGACTCGCCGCATAAAGTTTGTTCCCGAACTCAAGAAAGGTGATATTGAACATCTCATACTGAGTCCCGACGCGATCCGTGAATTGCTGATAGGCCTTTAACACGTCGGGGCTGAGGACGCCGTCAACCGATGCCGCATCCCCGACCACGCCATGCTCCATGAGCCGGCGGATTTGAGAAAAAGTGAAATCGCCTTCGAAGTAAAGAATTTTGGCTTTCCGGTAAAGTTGTCCCAGCGTGTAATTGCCGACGCCGGCCGGCCTGACGCCGTCCTTGCCCATTTCACCCCGGCCTTCCCGATGGGCTTTTTCAACGGCGTCTCGCTGTTGATCACTTAAACCCTCCGGAAAATCATTTTTAAGAACGTCCGCAGCCCAATCCGCGTTTTCATATTTGCCAATCTGGACTCTGTCAAAACCTCGGGCTTTAAAATGAGCGACGAATTCATTGGCCAAGGGACCGTCCGACAAAATAACTCTGCCCTTAGACGGATCAATCCACTGAACGTAATTTAAAACTTCCTTCCTGCCGTACTTTGCGCGTAAAGACGTTAAAGCTTTATCCGCTGCTATGGTGTTTTCGTCCTGATAAATAGGCCTGCCGTCGTCTCCGGCCCTCTGTTCCGCGCCGCGGCGTTGAGGCCGGGGGGCTTGGGCGGCGCCATCAAAAGAAACCTTAAAACCTACTGTTTCTAAGTCATGGATCAGCTCCGCATGAGACGGATTCCGACGGCCTTTAAGAACAATGGTGCCGTCGCCCGTGCTGATAGCGCTGTAGAGATAATCAAGATTCGCCCATTTTTCAATCAACACGCCGAAAGTAAACATGCGATCCTGGGGCGCAAAACCCAGCTCTCGGGCAACCTCAAGGCCAAGAATGTTTTGCTCATGAAGAAATCGCGCTATTTTTTCGCGGCCATCAGGACTTTTTTCAAAACTGCGGATTAAATCAGCGATTTTTTGGGGGAACCTTTCCCGCCAAACTTCGACTGTCGGACGGCCGTTGATGTGATCGGCCGCGAATTCTTTATCTAAACCGCCGGCCAGCAGGTCGATGCTCACGGCGGCATGGCCTTCCAGTGAAGCCATGGTATTTTTAATCCTCAAATCAGGATGTTTTTCCGCCGCTTCGATCCAATGAAGCGTATAACCGGCGACCTCGGCATAAATTTTGGAATTAACGATGTTGGGGTTTAAAAGCTTGGGGATGTGAACCGTCAGGTCATGGATGTCCTGAAACGGCCATTCTTCGTTGGCTATTTTGCGTAAAAAATCCCGATCGTTTTTGACAAAACTTTCGGGCCGACCGGCCTCGGCCAAGCTCAAGTGAAACCCGGAAACTTCTTTAACTTTAGCGATGAGCTGATCCATGCGCGGCAATATCACTTGGTTTTTGGCCGCCGGCTGTTTTATTTCCGGGAAAAGCTTTTGTAGCACGGGTTTAACTTGATCCAGCGTGTAAACGGGACTATCGGCAAATTGCGGCTTTTCATGAACCGTTAATAACGCCGTGCCATCCTCATTCACAACCGTATCCTTCAGAAAGCGGCTGTTTTCATCGCCTTTGGAGAATGTATCCCAGGCGTCTTTAGACAACTGGATCACAGGATCGGCAGGCTCGCCCCGCTTGCTAAATTGCTCGCCGAAGAAATCCACTTCCATGGCATTAAGAACATCGATGTCATTGGTTCTAGCTTTGTCAAATTCGTGCAGGTTTTTCTCTCTAAGTCGTCCTGTTTCCCAATCAATCAGGCCTATTTTCAACTGGCCGTTGTCTTTCCACATCTTCAAATTTTGGCGAAGGTCGCCGTGGGCGACGCCCTGCTCTAAAATTTTGTCGTATTCCCGCCTGAACGCCTGCCATTCTTCCCGGGTTAGTTTGAGGCCGGGGGGAAGTTCCCATTGATGGGTCTTGGTGTTGTAATAGTCGATCAGTTCCTTAGCCTCAATCTTGCCGCCGCGCGGCAAGTGCTCAGTGACTAATCTTGGCTCACCCTCGACCAAATGTTCCCTCGCCCAAGGCGCTTCAATAATTTCCATACCCTGCGCCGCCTTGTGCGCTGCTTGAGTGGGCAGCAGTTCCGCCTCAATGGGCAGTTCCTTGCCGGATAAATCTTTGACCCAAACCAATTCGCCGCCTGAAGTTCCCTGTTTAGCCACCAAATCGCCTTTCCCGGTCCACCGGACATCTAACGGCCCTGTATCCGTATTGAGGGTAGGTGGCGGCGGACGGGCAACCACGCCCGCGCCCACGGCTTCGTCTCGAGAAGCAACAACAGGATCGCCGGAACCTGCGGCTTGATGCTTACCGACAGCCCCGCCTTCCATCAGAATGCGGGCTTCTTGGATAGAAAATAAATCGTTCTTGTGTAGAGAGTCGTTCTTTTTACGAATCTGCACTATCGTATAGTTGCCGATGCCCGCGGGATTGCCATCGATACCGGATTCGTTATCGCCGACCCGGTGGGCATGTTCAACGGCTCGCCGCTGCTCGTCGTTTAATTTTTTATTTAAAAGTTTCTCGGCTTTATCCGCGGCCTCTGAAACGAATACGTTGCTCCCTTGCCCATCTTTTTTAGGCATAGCCCTGCCGTAAACCATTTTCTCACCGGCTATTTCACCGGCTGCTTGGAGGAAACCATTTAATTTTTTATAGAGACTATCTCCTGTAAAACCCTCCAGCAAACCAATGCCGATATCCGGGACATCCGATAGCGTCATCCCGCCATAAAGATAGACTTGACCTGCTCTTGCCGTCCCCTGTACAATCCGGCCGAAAGCGGCAGCGTCTGTCGTCACTAATTCACCGGTCGCTATCGTTTTTCCAAAACTGGCGGCGCGGCCGAGGATGGCGCCGGTGCCGCTGATAGCCGGCACAAAAAAAACCAAATTGGCTCCGATTGCGCCGGCGTCATCAAAAGCGCCCAAGAGCGCGCCGGCCGTGCCGCCCACGTCGGCGACGTGTTTGCCGGTGCAATAGTATTTTAGGTGCTCGATTTTTCCGTCATCGGAATTAGAGTACGCTTTGCATGGCCGGTGCACGCGCTGGTCATAGTCAGAATCATCCATCCGATCACGCGACAGACCCGCGTTATATTTTTTATCGACGCAAGACTCATAAGCGCCGGCTGTGATGGTTTTTTTAAAAAAATCCTTTCTAGCGATTTCCCTTAACGCCATGTCGCGGGAAAAAGTGTTCCCGCGATATTGATTGGCCAAGCCGCAAAGATCGTAAGTTGCATTCCTATCCCCACTATCAATCCCAGGCGTGTCCGCAATCCCAGTCGACATAATGCGCTGGACGCCGGCTTGAAGATTCCGATAGGCGGTATTGGCGACAAAGCCGACTCCATCGCCGACCTGTTTGATCACTGGGATATCGCTTAATTCACTCAAGCCCTGCCTAAGAAAGCTTGAATCGGTCTCAATTTCGACAGGTTTACCGCTACGTCCTCCACAGGTTGGAACCAGCGATCCATCTCTCATGCGGTAGCAATAAACCATGTAATAGATCGTGATCTTCCCGCCAATGGCCGTGCTGCTTTCCCTTTCTTTCACCCTGACATCAAACTGCGTGATCGTCCCATTCGCGTGATACTCGTTCTCGATATTGATGCCCGCAAACATGGGTTGTTGTTCAGGCGGAAAGGGTTTGGGTTTGGAGTTGGATTCGTCATATTCCCTTTCCTCGAAAATTACGGGTTGCTTGGCAATCAGCGCATGGTCTTTGACAACCTTTCCGACGCCGAATTGCGCAGATTCTATCGCCAGGCCGCTAATGGGGTTGTGTAGTTTTGTTTTTATTTTTTGCTTAGGGTCGTATGATCTCGCTATAGCCTCATCGTCTTTAACGCAATCGGAACAACTGTAGCGGAATTCCATCTTATCTCCATAGACAAAAAATTTCAGATTTTTCGTGCCTGCGGGGACAAAGAACGACAAACCCGTATTTTTATGCTGCCAGGGTCCCGTGCGGTACAAAAAAGCGGTGGCGAGCGCCGCTTTCTTATTTTGATCCCATTTCATCAGCCGGACGACTTCGCCGGCCAAGGTATCCGCCAATTTCTCTTGCGAAATCCCATAGGCCTCAGCAAGGACAAGGAGCGTTAAATTGATCTCAATTTGCTGGGCAGCCGCCCCCTTGAGCCACTGTTGCTCGTTGCCGAACACGGCTATCCCTAGGTCGCCCTCCTTTGCCAACCCCTTATCAAAAGACACTATTCTCACAATGGCTCTGCCCTCTGAGTCCAGAAAATAGGTTAATTCCTCGCCGGCCTTGCCATCCTCATCCAAAGACGCCCGCTTAACTTGACGCATGCCCTTGCCAAGGTCATCGATAACGACCTGCTCCCTAGCCGTCCTATCGATTTTTTCCCAATGCTTGCGCCCGCCTTGAGGAGTCAATTCCTGTTCGTAATAAACGACTTTTCCATTGACGGTGCGGGTATTGCCGTACCCAAAAATCACTTTCATGCCGTTAATGGTTCCGACAGAACCGGCCTTTCTGGTTTCTATAACATCAAGCATGCTTCCATCTTTGCTCCAAACGCCCGCTTGAACGGCTTTCCTGGCAGGGTCTACGATATATTTATGCACCTTGCCTTGGTGTTCCTGAACCGTCACCGATTGGCCTTTATTGCTTTTGACCTGCGTGAGCGTGCCGCCATAACTCACGAACATTGAAGAACCGTCCATGAAGTAAAAACGATACCCGGTCAGCGGTTGCGGCCCTTGGCCTGTGATGACACTGGCTACTGCATCGATCATGATGTGCTTGATTTTTCCGGCGTCGAGACCTAAAGGGGCCGTAAATTTAGCGAGAAAATCAAGCCCCAAATCTTCGGGATAAAACTTTTCGCCCGGAGGCGCGGTTTTGGACATAAGCCATTCCCTGTAAAAAGCGGCGGCTCCGGCCTGCGTTTGAGCGTAAGCCGCCAGGATAGGATCGTTTTTGGCGACGGCATCCGGATTCTTCTTCAAGAATTCTTCGACGGCGGCTCCGGCCTGCGCCAGGAGCCGGGATTGTTCCGTCAGCCATTGCCCCATCAGCGCCTGGCGTTTTTTGGGATCAGGGTTATTCATGATCTCTTCGTATTTGCCTTGATGATCCTTCAGTTTTTTGAAAAGCTCGGCGAACTTGGGGTCATCGGCTCCCAGCTTTTCAAGCAAGGCAAGCGCGGCGTCCCCGCGTCTTAAAACCACATTAACCTTAGTTTCGGCATAGAACCAACCCTTGGCTTTCTTGGCTATAGGTTCGGGCACGGAAGGCGCCCGTGCTAATCCGGCTAGAACAGCCGCGGTTAATTCGCGGCGGAGCCGATAAGGGATTTTGGTTTTACTCTGAGATTGCGCTGCTTTTGTGTCTTGAGGCCGGTTCTTCGACGGTTTGATTCCGGGCAAAAGCAGGGGACGTTCATCATCGACGGCAGCCAGAACTTGCGCGCTGTTGGCCGATTTTAAAATGCCGATCGCGCACTGGAATATGGCTTCACGGGCATAAGCATCGATGTCGTCTAAAGTCGGAGCTTCACCCGAAGCGCCGGGCGCATGTTTGTCGTTCATTTTAGGCAAACAGGCGATGATAGCTCGGTCGAATTGCTGCGGGGTGAATTGATTCTTTTTCGCTTTCTCCCCGGGTTTGCTGATTTTCGTATTGAAAAAACCCGCTTCATTCGTAGAACCAATCATCTTTTTAAGATGAGCCTGAAAATATTCGTAATAGGTCGCGTAGTAGAGAGAACCTGTTCCCGACGCGTTGCCGCCGCTTGAGCCCAAATCAGCCCCGGTTCCCAAATTCGCCCGGCCCCGGTTTTGATTTTGATCGAATGTGTTGCTCAAATTCTCGGCCGTTGGCGGCGGCGCGTCGCGGCGTTGAACGCCGGGGATATTCGGCCCAGCGGCATTGCCCGGTTGTGCCCCGGGATTTAAAACATGCGCCGCATGGCTGGTCCGATCTGTGTCGCCAGGCTGATTATTTGCTGCATTGAGCCGGACCGAAGCGTCAGCGTCCGGAGCCGATTCATCCGGCTCCTCCCCCCTTCTGGAATCAGCGGAACCGTCGCGCCCGGAACGGGAACCTCGATCTGAAGCATCACCAAAATCTTCGGCCAAGATTGTGGGATCATTGCTCCAAATACCGGCCTGTTCTATGGCGCTTGGTAAATCGGTAAAGCCGGTGAGGCGAAGCACCGCTCGCGTAAAAGCCAGGTGATCGCCTTCATACATGTTGAATAGCTCGATAATTCGAGGATCGCGGAATTCATTTCTTTTTGCCTCAAAATCACCATAAATTCGCCGGGCGTCTTCCTCCGTTAAAGCGCTGAGGTTCAAAAATTCACGAGGTGCGGAGCCGGAATTTTCAGCTCTTGAAGGGATGGGGGGGACAAAAAGAAAGAACGCTAAAAGCAGGCGGATTAAACGGCTTAGTCTAATTCCATATCTCAAGATAAACACCAACAAGAACGCCTCGGCTGTTCTTTAGGTTAACAGGGAAACGCTAAAGAAACAATGTTTCTCGTTCGGAGGGAATGATCTAATGGAGGGATTTTAAAAGCTCTCTGGGCGCCGGATTATTTGGAAAACGGGTCATCCATTGAGTCAATGCCCGGACGGCCATCGCCGAATCGCCGCTCTGGCGGTAAGCGTTGGCCAAATTTTGATAAACGGCTTCGCTGGTCGGGTTAATTTCAAGGGCGCGTTGAAAATGCTCGATGGCCCGGCCATACTCGCCGTTTTTGGCCAAGGCAATGCCCAGCATGCTGTGAGCCAGGGAATTATTCGGGGCTTTTTTCACCGTATCTTCAAAAAGCGTCCTGTGGTTTTTCCAGACGGTGTTTCTTTGAACGATCAAGGCGCCGTAATAAAAAACCAGGATGCCCAATTTTAATGCACCCCTCACCCTGCCCTCTCCCCTCGGGGGAGAGGGTTTAAAAACAATGGATATCGCCCAGGCCAAAATCACGCAAAAACCCAAAGAAGGCAGATAGAGAAAACGTTCGGCGCCGATGGTCCCGATGGGCATGAAAACATTGGTGACCGGAGCGAGGCCGATCAAAAACCACAAAATCCAATAGCCCGACCATTGACGCAACAATGATTTGCGGCCGGCTGTTTTCCATGAGAACAAAAGCCAAATAGAAAAACCAAGGACGGTAATCCAAACGCTTAAGCTCAGCCACCCCCAAACATCGCCGGCATCAACGAAGGGAAAACTCCAGGGGGAAAAATCAGCGCATAGGCCGGTTCCCGTGACCATGGGCCAGACGTAATGCCGCCAAGCGAAAACGGACATCGTTAAAACGCGGGTCAGTGAATCCGTCGTACCGAAATACTGAAATTCGAGGTCAAGGCCCCATTGTCCCAGAACCAAGCGGCGCAAAAGAAGCCAAGCGAAGGCGACCCCCGCATAAATCAACCAAGCATAATGACTCCTCATCCGCGCCTTCTCCAACGGCAAATGTTCCCAAAGAAAAACCAAAGGCAAAATCACCAAAGCGTTTTCTTTGGAAAAAAGAGCCATCGCCAAAGAGAATGCGGCCCAAATTTTTCGTCCCTTGCTATGGGTCAGCCAAAAAAGGATGGAAAAAGCGAAGGCTAAAAGTTCGGCGCGACCCACGATACTAGCCACGGCTTCGGTGTGGATGGGTAAAACCGCGAACAGCAAAGCGGCCATTAAGGCAGTCATTTCGCCGGTCAAACGCCTCAACAATACGGCAACCAGCGTGGAGTTAATCGCATGGATAACAACGTTGACTAGATGAAAACTCCAGGGCGTCAAACCGAATAACGCATAGTTCAGCGCAAAACTGATAACGGTCAGGGGCCGGTAAATGGCTTCGGCGGAGGACGACCAATAACTCTGAAAAAACAAACCTGGAATCCCGCGCCAATCACAAATCGCGGGATTATTAACGATGGCGCGAATATCGTCATAAACGAAATCATTGCCCAAGGTGTTGAGGTAAACGGCCAAGCCAACGCCAAAAACAAATAGGGGGCAGATAGCAGAAATTGACAACACATTGTCAATTTTTGGCGTCTGCCCCCTATCGCTTGGCGACTTGAAGAACGATTTCAAGCAGGTATTTGGCGTAAAGATCAAGAGCTTCTAAATTGATGCGCTCATCTTTGCCATGAACGCGCTCGGCGTCATCCGCGGAAAGAGGGGGATCGATGCCATAAACAATCACGCCGCGGGCGCGCAAGTCTTGGGAATCGGTGGTCCATGCGGACATAAAAGGCATGACAGCGGCTCCGGGCAGTACTTTTTTGGCCGCGCTTTGGGCCGAGCGATAAAGCTCCGTGTCCGTCGGCATAGGGCCGGCCTCGCGGCTTTTGGAAGCCTCGTAATTAATTTCAATCACAGGGTCCTCAAGCGCAGGCACCAATTCCTGAATAAACGCTTCAACAGAACGCCCCGGCAAAAGGCGCGCATTAAGAACAGCCTGGGCCGAGGCCGGAACGACATTGGGTTTATAACCGGCTTGAAGAATCGTCGGGACCAACGTGTCTCTGAGCATGGCCGCAAAATCTGGCTTCAATACGGCCAAACGGTCCGCAGCCTCATCCAACTCCGGACCCGGCTTCGCTTTAAGAACCGCTTCGATAATTTTTCTTAGGTCCCGATCCTGAGTCAACTCAGCCTGGCGGCTTAGAAACTGCCGGACAATATCCAAGAGCCGAGCCGGGGCCTTATAATCGCCCAAGCGGGCCACGGCCCTGGCCACGGAAACGACAGGGTTCCCTTCCCTGGGGATCGATGAGTGGCCCGATTCGCCCCGCGCTTCAAATTTGATGTCCAAATACTCTTTTTCCGCGGCTTGAACGCGCACCTCGGTGACGCGGCGTCCATTCCAAGCCGTTTCACCGCCCTCATTCACCGCGAATTCCGCGTTGCCGAAAGCATCCCAGTGATTCTTCAGCAACCACTCGATATGGCGATCGCCGCCGCCGTTTTCCTCATCCGCCTGGGCGAAAAAAATAACGTCGCGTTGAAGCGGAATTTTTTCGCGATGCAGATGAAGCAAAATCGCCAATTCCACGGCGCACATGCTTTTAATGTCCGCGGCGCCTCGGCCGTAGAGATAGCCTCCCTTTTCCACGGCTTCGAACGGAGGAGTGGACCACTCCTTGGGATCGGCCGGCACAACATCGCTATGGCACATTAAAACCAACGGCCTCTTCGCTCCGGAACTCTTCAGCCGGGCGATTAAACTCGAACGCGTTCCCGTCGAGGTATAAATACGGGATTCGATGCCGGCCTGATCCAAATGATTTTTTAAATAATTCGCGGCAATGATCTCATTGCCGGGGGGGTTGGATGTGTCAAGACGAATCAAGGCCCCGAGGAATTCGCGCGATTGGCGCTCAAGAAAATCGCCGCGCGCCTCAACCTGAGCGGCAAAACTTCCCAGGAAAAATAACGCCGATAAAAACAATCGCATCCGTCAACTATAACTTTTCTATAGTAATTTCCGTCTTATGCTTAGCGCGGATCTGTTAGCCAAAGTCCGGCGTCTTGAAATCACGAGCGCTAAGCTCGTTGAGGAAATCTTCGCCGGGCAATACTTGTCGGTTTTCAAGGGCCGCGGCATCGAATTCTCCGATGTGCGCGATTATCAATGGGGCGACGATATCCGGGCCATGCACTGGAGGGCGCTGGCGCGCTCGGGCGGCAAGCCCTACATCAAACGCTTCATCGAAGAACGGCAATTGACCGTGGTGCTGGCCATCGATTTGTCCGGCTCCCAGGACTTCGGGTCCAAAGAGCGCGCTAAACGCGAGCTCGTTCAGGACGTGGCCGGGCTTCTGGCGTATATGGCGCTCAAAAACAAAGACCGCGTCGGGCTTTTTTTATTCACGGATCAGACCGAACTCTTTCTGCCTCCCAGGAGCGGCCGAAGCCACGCCCTGCGCATCATGCGCGAACTCGTCGCCTTCCAACCCTCATCGGAAAAAACCGATCTGCGCTTGGGCATGCGCTTTCTTTTGCAAATGATCAAAAAACGTTCCATCGTCTTTCTGATTTCCGATTTCTTGGACACCGGTTTTGAAACGGAATTGGGCATTTTGGGTAAAAAACACGACGTCATCGCCGTTTCCGTGGACGATCCGGCGGAGGAAACGCTGCCGGTTTTGCCGGCCCGCGTGATTCTGGAAGACGCCGAGAACCCGGGCTTAATCGGCGAGCTCGACCTGCGCCGCGAAGACCATTTATCTTACTTATCCGAATCAACCGCGCAATGGAAAGAAGAAATGAGGGAATTTTTCCGGCGATCCGGCATCGACCTTTTGGAACTATCGACCGATAAAGACTTTACGGACGCCCTCATGGCCTTCTTTAGGCGCCGTCAGCAAAAAAAACTTACCCGCGCACGATAAATGTCCGGCCGCACAACGAACAACGCCGGAATCACGGCCTTAGTCAGTGGCGGTTTAGACAGCGGCGTTTTACTCGCCCGCTTGTCCCGTCAGGCCCGTGAAATCCATCCTCTGTTCATCGCCAACGGGCATCCCTGGGAAGAAGCTGAATTTAAATCGCTGAAACGATTTTTAAGGGCCATCAATTCACCTAAGATCAAAACCACCGTACGCATTGATTTCCCGATCCGGAGGCTCCTGGATCAGCATTGGGGCCCCCGAGGCTATCATCCCCATTACAACGCCGGTTACTCGGCCAATTACATCCCCGGTCGCAATATCGCTCTTTTGACGGCAGCAGCGACGAATGCTTTCGTACACAAACTTTCCACCATTGCCCTGGGTTTATTGAAAAACAACCCTTACCCCGACTCTCAACCAGCGTTTTTTCGAAATTTTGAGACGATGATCAACAAAGGATTCGGATTCAAACTCCGAATCATAACGCCCTTGGCCGGCCTGAATAAAACCGCGGTTGTCCAGCTGGGGCGAAACCTGCCGCTTCATTTGACCCTATCCTGCGCCCGGCCCATCAACGGCCGTCACTGCGGCAATCGCTGCAACAAATGCGCGGAGCGCCAGAAAGCCTTTGTCTTAGCCGGCGTGCCGGACCAAACAGATTACGCCCGCAAACCGCCGGTTGTCGACTGGGCCGCCCACAAATGGCCGGATTAATCAACGATTTTGTTAAAATCCTCGTCGAACAACGAGGGGGAAATATGCAGCCAGAGGAGTTGTCCGAACCATGCCCACTTTAACACGCGAAGAACAAATCAAAAAAGACAACCTTGAGTTGCGGCACTGGGGTTATATGCAGCAACTCTTGCGCGATATGGGAGGATTTTCCAATTTCGCCATTTCCTTCTCCATCATTTCGATCATCACCGGCGCAGCCACCATGTACGGGCACGGCATTTCTTACGGCGGGCCCATGGTGTACGGCTGGGGCTGGCCCATTGTCACGATATTTACGCTGTTCGTGGCTTCCAGCATGGCGGAAATCGCGTCGGCTTACCCCACGGCCGGAGCCATGTACCATTGGTCTTCGGCCTTGGGGGGTCCGGGCTGGGGCTGGTTCACCGCGTGGTTTAATTTTGCGGGCCAAGTCGCTATTTTAGCGGGCATTGATTACGGCATCGCTCTATTTGCCGTGCCTTTGCTTGGCCTGCCTCAAACCCAAACCGTTTTCTTGACCGTTTACGCCCTGGTTTTAATTTCCCACGGCGTTTTCAATCATTACGGCATCCGAATCGTGGCTTGGCTTAATGATTTCAGCGTCGTTTATCATATTGTCGGCTCAGCCGTGCTCGTGGGCGCCCTGCTTTTGTTCGCGCCGATGAAACCCGTCTCCTTCGCTTTCAAGGAAACTTGGACCGCATCCTCTTATCCTTTCTGGTGGGCGTTTCTTGTCGGGCTTCTGCAGCCCCAATGGACATTGACCGGCTATGACGCCTCCGCGCATATCACCGAAGAAACGGTTGATCCAAGAAGAAACGCTCCCTGGGGAATGTTTCTGGCCGTCTTAATCTCGGGAATCGTCGGTTTCATTCTGAACTTGGTGACAACCCTGGCCATCGGCGACTTGCCTGCTACGGCCAAGGCTGAGAACCCCTACCTCTACATCTTTACGAACGCACTGGGCGGATGGACGGCCAATGCGATTCTATGGATGGTTTTAGGCGCCATGTGGTTTTGCGGCCTTTCCTCGCTGACTTCTTCGGCGCGCATGCTCTTCGCCTTCGCCCGGGACAAAGGGATCCCCGGTTGGCGGCGACTAGCCACGATCAGCCCCTCCCATAAAACCCCGGCCGTGGCCACATGGGTCCTGGTGGCGCTCGCCTTTGCCATTGCGATTTATTCCAAAACCTATACCGCCATTGTTTCCATGAGCGTGATCGGACTCTATGTTTCTTATGTTATGCCTGTTTTTCTGGGCTTAAGGGCGCGTTTAAACGGCCGTTGGAAAAACTTCGGCCCGTGGAATTTGGGCCGCTGGGGAGCCCCCGTTAATATCGTGGCTCTATTGTGGGTCTGTTTCGTCTCCATTCTTTTTATCGCGCCTCCCAACCAGTTGGCTGGTTATTCATTCGCCGGCGTCCTGGCGGCCTTGGTCATTTACTATTTTGCTTGGGCTAAAAAACATTTCAAAGGCCCATTGAAGCTGACAGCCACGGAGGAAGAATTGATGACCACGGCGCCCCATGCGCCAAAATCAGCGCAGGCCATGCCCACGTAAATGAATTTATCACGCCGGTCGTTCATCAAGTGGGTCATCAGCGCCGGCGCCGTGGCTGCTTGCCCCTGGCCGATGAGCGCGCAGGCTGAGCCTGGCCGCAAAAAAATCCCTAAAGGAAAACTCACAAGCGAAACGAATAAAGTTTGCCATCAAGTCAAAGACGGCCACGAATTGCCCTTGCCCGAACCCTCCGCCGTCCATGACATCGTGATCGTCGGCGGAGGCCCCAGCGGTTTGGCGGCCGCCGATGAGATTCAAAACTCGGATTTTCTTCTCCTTGAAAAAGAAAACCACGTCGGCGGCAACGCTTACACCGAATCCTGGCGCGGCTTGAACTACTCGACGGGCGCGGCATGGGCCAGTATTTTCAGCCCGGAAGTCGACGCCATTTTCAAACGATGGAAATTCGACATGAAACTCATCAAAGGCGTGGACGCCGCTTATTTCAACGGCGTCTGGGTTAAAGATTTCTGGAACGGAAAGGTCGATAATCCCAATCTCGACAAACTGCCCTATCCCGATTCCGTCAAAGAAAGCATGCGGGAATTTTGCCGGCATATCGGCCCCATCGACATCGAACAGGAAAAAGAGCGTTTGGATCGTATGCCGTTTTCCGAAATCCTTAAAAATTACACGCCGGAATTGAAGGCTTTTTGGGATGCGTTCGGTCCGTCCAATTGGGGCGCGGTCAGCGAAGACACATCGGCTTATTTGGGCATTCAAGCGGCGCGTGATTGGTGGCAAAGCGAACGCTATAGTTTCGAAGGTGGGATGGGCATGGGTTCGAGGAAAATTTACGAACACCTGAGCCCGGAAGCTCAAAACAGAATTCTGTTGAACGCCGCCGTTTATAAAGTTCGTAAACAAAACGGAAAGGTTCTGGTCAGTTACATGCTTAAAGGCAAACCCCGGACGGTGCAAGCCAAAGCCGTGGTCATGGCCACGCCCAAATTCATCACCAAATATATCGTTGAGGACTTGCCGCTCGATCAAGTCACGGCCATGGGCCATGTCCGCTTCGCGCCTTTTCTCGTTTACAACCTGTGCTTCAACAAAGTCGTCTATAACCAAAACTACGACAACTGGATTATCGGGAGCAAAAACCTCACGGATTTCATCCCCGCAGACTGGGTCACACACGCGGATGGGGGAGATTTAAACCGCCCCCAAATCATCACGGTTTACGCCCCCAAGCCCGAATCCCTTCGCGAGGACTTGCTCGAGGATAAAAAAGTCTTGGCCATGGCCAAATCAGCGGTCGAAGAGTTGACGGATTTATTCCCCGGCTGGCTCAAACATCTTGAAGAAGTGCGCATTTACCGCCGGGGCCATCCCATGTATATGTCCACGCCCGGCTTTCTGACCAAAATTCAGCCTGTCGCGGGCCGCGATTTTCCTCCGATTTATTTCGCCCACTCCGATTCCATGGGGGAACTCTCGGATCTGGCCTACGCCGGCCTCTCCGGCATCCGGGCGGCTCAAAAAGCCGCCAAACATATTTGATCAAGATTACCGCCCTTCTCATTGCATTGCTGACGGCTGCGCAGGCCCATGGGCAGACTTGGCGTTTCAGCGGCTCGGCCTCTTATGCCAGCGGTAAATACGGAGGCCTGACGCCGGTTAAAACCTGGTATTACCCGTTGACGCTGCGGCGCCAATGGGACGCTTGGGATGCTTCCGTCACAACCGGACTCCTGTCCGTTGAAACGACCAACGAAGCTTCATTCATCGCAGGCCGGGCCCACCGCACCCAAAGCGGACGCAGAAAGTTATCCGTCCGTTCCGAATCCGGTTTAGCCGATGTCGTCACCCAAGGCCGCTATTATCTTTTACAGCAAACCGATGCCACCCCTAATCTCGATCTCACGGCCAGGATCAAATGGCCGACGGCTGATGAAAAACACGGGCTCGGAACCGGGGAGCACGACTTCGGCATCGGCATAGATATCAGCCATCAAGCCGCCGAACATTGGATCGGTTATTTCAATTGGGATTACGCCTTTATCGGCGATCCTCCGGGGCAGGACCTCAGCAACCAGACGACCGTGGCGTTCGGCCTTGGCCGGCGCATCGGCTCCGCGGAATTGGGCGTTCTTTTTGAAAACAAAACCGCGCTGATCGCCGGAGAATCATCGTCGCGATTAATTGAGATGGCTTTATCCGCCAATGTCGCTTCCCGGCTGAAAATTCTCAGCAGCTTGGGTTTCGGCTTATCGAAAGGGGCGCCTGATACGATGTTTTCAGGCGGTCTCAGCGCGAGTTTTTAGAGGACGCGTCCACTAGCGCTCAACCCCCAACTTAAATACCTTGCTTGCGGGGCCTGCTTGAATATGAATGAGGTAAATTCCGCTGGCGATGCGCTCGCCCCAGTAATTCCTCGCGTTCCACGTCGCCAAGCCGCCGGATGAAGCGTTGAAATCAGCAAGTTTTTCTCCATTCAACGTATAAATCGTCAAGGTGCTGTCCGCCGGCAAATTCGAAAATTTGACCTCCGTATGCCCCTTGGAAGGGATAAAAGGGTTGGGGAAAATCTTGGCTTGATTAAATGTCGACTGCGCCGTTGCCTCCATGATCTGGAAAATAGAAAATGCGCGCGTCCGGCAAGTGACTCTGTTATTGGCCGGGTCCGGCGTCGAATCGATAACCGGAACCCAGAATACGCGTAAGGCGTCGTAGCGGGCGCAAATCAAACGGTTTTCATCCATGCCCGTAACATCCGAATCACGGTAGTTGATGGTCACTGTAATGTCGGACTGGGCGGTTAAAACAGGGGTCGGCGTAATTTCAACCGCAACGCCCGTGCCCTTAAGGTCGGCCAGAGGGCTTGTCGCAGCGGGGATTGATCCGGGCGTTGTGACCGTAAAATCCACGTTTTGCGTATAAGTGCCGGCCGGAATCGATACGGTAACCTCGCCGGGAGAGGGATTGTAAGTGATTGTCGCGGCTGTGCCCGGGGTCACGGTTTGAACGGTCGGTTGCGCAGAGAGAGTGACGGTCGAAATAATAGTCGTCCCCGCCGTCAAAACCCCATCGCCGTTTTTGGCGTAAAGCTGAAAATAATACGTATTGCCGCCGCCCAGACTGCTTAGCGTAGTCGTTAAATCCGTCGTTTCGACCGTCGTCGTTGAATTGCCCGCCAGCCAATAGGCCAATTTATAAGTCGTTCCCGCTGGATTGGTGTTCGCAGACCAAGTTAAAACAATCGAACTGACAAAAACCTGGCTCGCCGCCAAATTTCCGGGCACAGCCGCGAGCGTATAAACTGTTTTTGCGGAAGAGGTGGAATTACTCGCCGGTTCCAAAGAAATCACGACGCGCGAATAGGCGGTGTTCGTGGAGAGGCCCGTTTCCGTAAACGATGTCGCCGATGACGCCAACGTGGACGTCGAAACATAGCTCGTCGTATTCGTGGCATACGCCACGTGGTAGCCCGTTTGAGAGGAAATATCAATCGCCCAGCTCCAGGTAATCGAACTTGTTCCGATCCCGGTCCCGGAAAGCACGGGGACGCTCGAAGGGGCGCTCAACTTGGCCACATACATATCCGTATATGAATTTGCCGCATAACCCGCCGCAAATATATTGCCGCTGTTATCGACGGCAACGCCGTAGCCGAATTCAATGATATTGCTGGTGGAAATAGTGGCGCTGGATTGCAACGCCAATGAAGAGTTGAATTGGGCGACGTAAATATTGGTACCGCCGACATTCTCCCTCGTTTGACCGACGACATAAACGTTGCCCGAACTATCCAGTGCAATGGCGCGTCCATCGTCAACATCCGGCGTCGCCTGGGAGAGGGTCACGCTTGTTTGAAAAACAAGCGATGTGTTGAAACGACCCACAAAAATATTGGTATCGACCGTGCCGTTGACGGCCCCCGTTACGTAAACATTGCTGCTTGCGTCAACGGCAATCCCATAGCCGATATCCGTCGACCCCGTGTTGATGACGGCGCTGGATTGTAAAACAAGCGAAGAATTGTATTTAGCCACCAGGATGTTCTCGAAGCCGTTTGCGCTGGAATCCCGCACATATCCCGTAATATAGACGTTGCCGCTGGAGTCCACGGCAACGCCGTGGCCTCGGTCATTATCCACGCCCGTCGGGCTGTTAATGGTGGCCGATGTTTGCAACACGAGAGAAGAATTAAGCTTGGCTACAAAAATATTCTCAAGCTGCGCGCCTTGCGTAACGTAACCCGTGACATAGACATTGCCGCTGGAATCCAAGGCGATGCCCTGGCCCGCATCATTATCGGACGACGAAGTCCCGCTGAGCGTGGCGCTCGACTGAAGAACAAGGGATGAATTAAATTTGGCGACAAAAATATCATTACCTGTCGACGACTGCCCGATGTAGCCGACGGCATAAACATTGCCGCTGGAGTCCACCGTAAGACCGCTGGCTTGCGCCGAAGCGCCGGAAGCTGAACTGCGAATCGTCACGCTGGATTGAAAAACCAATGAAGAACTGTACTTCGCTACGATGAATTCCTTGAATGTTCCGAAATCCAAAGAGCCCGCCGCATACACAGCATTGGCGGTTGCATCCCAAGCGACGGCCAACGCCTTATCCTCGTCCGTCGTGCTGGCGCTGGCGTCAATCGTGGCGGAAGAACGCAGAACCAGGGTGGTTGCATGGCCATAAGAGGCGGCCAGGACGGCCAGTAGACATAAAACTCGTCCCATTAGAAGCTATACCCCATTGAAATCCTGTGCGTCAATCCCAAATGGCCCATGGGCGCCAACGCATAATCAATGTTAACGCTTTTGACCTCCACGCCAAAACCCATGAATAAACCGGCCATGCCGGAGATATCGTCGAAGCTTCTTGAATTGAATCCGGCGCGTCCCGTCATCGGACTGCCCATGATTTTGGCGTGCTCGATCCCGACGGCTACGGCGTGTTTGTTGTCCCTGACTGCGACAACATCAACGGTAACGACCGCGCGCTCGCGGCTGACATCCAATGATGTCTCGGCCATGGTGTCATAGAGAGTGAATGCCGAACCCAAACGCAGTTCAAGAGGCAACGGATCGCTTTCGGTGTGAAATTTAAGCCCGGAGCCGATATTTTTGGCGACGGCAGAAAACGCCAGACGGTCCCGCAAAAAGCGCACCGGGCTGTTGACGCCGACATCGAACGCATAAGTCGAAGCCGATGCGACGATTTTTGAGGAGACATGTTTGGCGGCGATGCCGATCGGCAACGAAAAAGGCGCACCCGCCCAACCCACGGTCACGACCGTATCTTTAGGCGAATAGCTGCCCAATGCCAAGCCGCCATCATCCGTCTGATCGATCTTGCCGATATTAAGGTACTGATAAGCGGCCCCCAAACGACCGAAGGCGCCGGGTAACCGGCTGATCCAAGCCGCATAACCAAAATTGATGTCCGCTACGTAAAAGGCATGCATGAATCCGGCGGCATGAGGACGCTGGATATGATTTAAACCGGCCGGGTTCCAATAGAGGGCGAAAGGATCATCGGCTAACGCGGCATAAGCCTCGCCCATGCCGATGGCGCGAGCGCCTTGGGCCAGCCTCAAGACCTGCGCGGAGGAAGTTCCTTTTGCCTTTTCGGAAAAACTGACCGCCCGCGCCGCCGTCGTGCACGCCAACAACGCCAAAACAAGCGCCCCTAAGCGCCTCATTCTCCCTCCGAACAATAACGAAAACACCTTTTAGAAGCCTAGCTTCCATTGTCCCTTATTTCAATGTGAATTTACTCAGCCGGCACATTGGGGCCGATGGTAGAGTGAATTCTTTGTAAAATAATTGGTGCCTCCTGTCCTGGAAGCCTCCGAACCAAACGCATCCCTGGTCTTGAAAACTCCAAGCCAGGACACCGGCCTTCTGGAGTATCCTCAAGAGCTTTCTTATTTGGATCCGGAGTTGACCGACGTCGTCCATGGTCTTATTGAAAAAGCCAGGATGCGGCAAGATGAAAGCGTGCGCGGCCGCCGGGGCTGGCAGACCCTTGCCGAACAACGCAAACTTCACATGGCCTGCGAGGGGAGGAGCCCGGAGGCCGTTCAAGCGTACTTGGAGATCAAACGCAAAGAGGCAGACCGCTCTTTCACGCCCGAAGAAATAGCCCGTTGGACGCGCGAGTACGGCTTCCGGCCCGTCCAGGACCCGGTCGCGGCCGCGGTCAAACTCATCATCGTCAGCACGGAATCCGGCTTGGCCTATTTCGTCCGTATGCTCGACGAGCACCACAACAAGGGCTTGCACCTGCCCAGCATGGCCCCCTTCCTTAAATACTGGGTCGCCGATGAGTTTGACCATCAACTGGGGACCGCTTTTGTCATGAGTATTCAGGATGATCTGCCCGCGGATTATGACTTGGAGCAAAAAGCCATTAATATGGCCGAATTTCACATTAAGTTTGGGGTCTACGCCGGACCTCTTGAGGCTTTAACGTACGCTACGATCCAAGAATTCCTGACCCAACGCACCTACCAGCAGGCGATCCGCTATTTTTTGGGCAAAATTCCAAGGCTGGACCCGTTGAACCGCTTAAGCGAAGAGGAAAAAAGACAACCCATCGATCCCTTCATGGCCGATTACTATGTTCCCATCGCCCAAGACGAGGGCTATCATCACGGCGTTTTTCTGAGCGCACTGAAAGCCCATCTTCAAAATAAGCCGGACCGGCTGGCGCTGGTTTATGATTGTTTGAGGCTTTTCAAAATGCCGGGGGCCAATTGGCCTAATTTTCAGGCTCGGGGCGCGCTGATGGCCGCCGCCGGGCTTTATTCTCCCGTTTCCGAACTCGACGTCATTTTTCACGAAATATTGACGCTCAAGCTGGATTTTGAAAATCTCCCCACGCCGCCGGGCTCTTTAGGCGCGATGGCCAAGAAAAAAATCCGGGAGTATTATCCCTTGGAACGAAAACGCCGCGAGCGGCTTGAAACCATCATGAAGCGGCGCGTTCTAAGAGCGTATAAAACAGAAATTTCTTCTTAAGGTATAGACCCGGCCTCGCCGGTTATCCATTCCCGCCATCAAAAGAACAAGATAAAATGAACCCGTGTTAACTCAAACCGTGACATCAACAGACGTTCTCCGGCGCTGGGTTGAACGCTCCCGCAAATCGCAGGAACTCCATGCCAAGGCCAAAAAACTCCTGCCCTTGGGGGTGGAAAGCCATTATCGCGCTATTGATCCCAATCCCATTTTTATCGAACGGGCCCAGGGCAGCCGCATTTGGGACGCGGACGGTAATGAATATCTGGATTTCGGCTTATGCTTCGGCGCTCTCTTCGTCGGCCACGCTCACCCCAAAATTTTGGAAGCGGTCAATGCCCAGATGAAAGAAGGCTCCATGTATACCATGCCGCACCGCCATGACATCGATCTGGCGGAAAACCTGCTGTCGCGCTTTCCCATGGACCTGGTGCGCTTCACCAATTCCGGCACCGAAGCCACCATGCACGCCATCCGCACCGCGCGCGGCTATACCAAAAGAAACAAAATCATCAAATTTGAAGGCGGTTTCCACGGCTGTCACGATTATGTTTTAGCCAGCACAAAGCCCGACCTGAAGGAAATCGGGGAACCCTCGGCTCCCAATCTGGTGCCTGGCTCATTAGGCATTCCGGAAGAAACCCTCAATAACACGCTGATCGCCGGCTTCAACAACTTGGAATCCGTCGAGCGCCTCTTTAAAAAATACCCCGGGCAAATCGCGGCGGTGATTTCAGAGCCGGTGATGATGAACACCGGCGTCTGCCTGCCTCAGGATGACTTTCTGCAAAAATTGCTGGATGTTTGCCATCAAAACGGCGCCCTTCTCATTCTGGACGAGGTCAAAACCGGCGCTAAAATCGCTTGGGGCGGGGCCTGCGAAACGTACAAGCTGAAACCGGACCTTATCTGCCTGGCTAAAACCATCGGCGGCGGCCTCCCGCTGGGCGCCTTCGGCGGCAAAAAAGAAGTGATGTCGGTTTTAGAAAATTTTTCGGTCAGCCATGTCGGGACTTACAACGGCAATCCTCTTTGCATCAAAGCCGGCGCCGTCACCTGCCGCGATATTTTGACCAAAGACGTGTACCCGAAAACCCAGGCCTTAAACAAGCGCCTGATGTCCGGCTACGCGGATATCATGAAAAAGAACCGTCTGCCCTGGCACATGGCTGAGATCGGCCCCATTGGAACGGTCCATTTCACGCCTGAACAAGTCCGCGACTACCGCACGTGGGCACAAACGAACAAAGAAATTTGGAAACGCTACTGGTTCGGCATGTGCAATGAAGGGATCATCCCGACGCCTTACGGCTGGGATGAACAATGGACGATTTCCGTTCAACATACCCAAGCCGATATCGACCGTCACCTGGCCGTCTTCGAAAAAATCGCGCCTACGCTCGTTCCTTGATTCTTTTTATCATCTGCTTCTTGGTTTCCATGACGCCTCCGGCTTTCAGCCAAGAATGGCGCCGGCTATTTACTCAAGCCCACGATCTTTATGAACGCAAACAATACGACCAGGGATTGACCGCGGTTCAAAAAGCCCGCGCTTCCGCCGAAAAAGCCAGAGGAAAAATCAGCCGGGAAGTCGCCGAGATATTGAACCTGGAAGCCTTGTATTTTCGCGCCATGAAAAAACACCGTGAAGCCATCGGGGTCTGCGAGCGCTTGGTTGAAACGGACAGAAAACTGCGCACCAAATACCATGTCAATGTGGCCCTGGACTACGAATGCATCGGGGAAATGCGCGAAAAACTCGGCGAATACGATCAAGCCCTCGCCGTTTACAAGCAAGCGCTCGACATCCGCAAAAGCGTCTTGGGCTCCAACGATAAAACGGTGAAACGACTTTCGGAGACAATCGCGGAAGCAGCCCGGGCCGCCGGAAAAAATCCTCAAGACATCCTAGGCGAAACCGTTGAAGAATTACCGCCGGAAACAATGCCGCTTGAAGAACGCCAGAGGACCTTTATCAAAAAAACCTGCCGCGAGCTTAAAGGAGGCAAGCTCTCGTCAAAGCTGGATTTAGCCGGCCGCGAACTCTTGGCCGAAGCCGCGGCCGCTGAAATCGGATTTTTTTATCCGGACTCAACCGTCATCGGCATCAAACCCGAGAATCTTTTTAAGGACGATAAAATCCTCACGCTGGCCTGTCACGGCTCTTCACGAAAAAGCTGCCCGGCCTACCGCGAAGATTTGGAAAACCGAATCAGAAAAATCGCTTTGCTGAAAGCTGTTTTTAACGACGAGGAATGGGACGCAAGGGAGCTGTATAACCAATCCCTGCTGACGCTCACTGACTTCGGCGGACGGGTGCACACGGAAACCCGCGAACATTGCATGAAACGATAAATAATAAGGGAAATATGACAACAATTCAAATTTGGATCGCGGCCGGAGTCGGCTGCTACATGGCCATGATGCTCGGCGTCGGTTTTTGGGCAAGCAAAAAGGTCAACAACACGGCCGATTATATTGTGGCCGGCAGGCGCCTGCCTTTGTGGATGGCCGTGGGCACCACATTCGCCACTTGGTTCGGAGCCGAAACCTGCATGGGCTCATCAGGCACGGCCTATCACAAAGGGCTTTTAGGCGTTATTATCGACCCCTTTGGCGCGGCCCTCTGCCTCATTCTGACCGGTCTTTTCTTTGCGCGCACCCTTTACCGGTTGAATATGGAAACAATCGTCGATTTTTTTGATCAACGCTTCGGCCAAACATTCGGCAAACTTTCCGCCGCCCTTTACATTCCGGTTTACATGGGCTGGATCGGCGGACAACTCTTGGCCTTCGGCATTATCCTGGAAACCCTGACCGGCCTGCCCAGAATGCCCAGCGTCTTGATCGCCACCGCCGTTGTTCTGATTTATACATACTCCGGCGGCATGTGGGCGGATACGGTGACCGATGTTTTTCAAATGGGGATTCTGCTCGTGGGTTTTCTGATCATGTACCCTATGGTGATGAATAAACTGGGTGGTTTTGCCACGGCCAAAGCGCAAATCCCTCCTGATTTTTTCCATCTCTACCCCAGGAATGCCTCTTGGTTTGATTGGGCTAATTACGCCCAATCCTGGATGATTGTAGGCCTGGGCTCTATCCCCGCCCAAGATTTAATCCAACGTATTTTTGCCTCCAAAAACGAGCGCGTGGCTCAGGCGAGCGCTTTGGTTTCCGGCTTCATGTATCTGACCATCGGGCTTTTGCCCGTGCTCCTGGGCATTTTCGGACGCTTGATCGTGCCCGCTGAAAAAGGGGATTCCGTATTGATCGAATTAATCCTGGGTTCTTTGCCCGCGCCCTTGATTGCGCTGATGGTGGGCGCGCTTTTATCCGCGATCATGAGCTCGGCCGACAGCGCGATTTTGTCTCCGGCTAGCATTATCGGCAATAACCTCATGCCTTATTTCAAAAAAGGCGTTGATGACAAAACAAAACTCGCCTGGTGCAAATTTTCCGTTCCGGTCATAGGGATCGGCTCTCTGCTGTTGGCGCTGTACTTCCAGAATATCTACAAGCTCTGCCAAGAAGCCTGGACTTTGATGCTGGTGAGCCTGGTCGTGCCGCTGGTCGCCGGGCTTTACTGGAAACGGGCCACGGGACCAGGCGCCGTGGCCAGCGCCCTGGCCGGGGTCGCATCTTGGATTCTTCTGACGCTGACCATGCCCGAGAACTATCCTCACAAATTGTTCGCTTTTTTGATCAGCGCGGCCGCCATGGCCGCCTTGAGCCTGTTGGGCCCGCAATCAAAACAAGTTGGAGCGAGGCCCGGCGTTCCGGCCGTCGCCTAAAAATCAAAACGCTCTTCTTGCGCTTCAACTACGCCCCTGTTACCCTCAAGCAGGTGTAAAATGCGGATTTTTCTGGCGCTCTTCTTAGTCGGTGTCGGCTCTGCGGCCAATGCCATGGACGATTGCGAAATCCATCCGGGACGAACGGCCGATTTTCCGGCTGAATTTTCCGTTTGCTGGGTGTATCCGCGATACCCGGCAAAAGCGCAAGTGGGCGACGCAAGAACCATCGGCATGCTCAGGGATCCTCGCACCTATCGATTCCCCGGAGCCGGCAATGTTGTCATGCAGGGTCCGATTTCCGGCGTTCTGCTTTATCCTTGGGTTTACAGGATGACACTCATGGCCCACAGAGGGAAACTCTATGCCCTGCTCGATCCAATGCGCGAACGCCGCGAAGCGCTCAAGGAACTCAGGAAACAGCTTGAGCAAGCCGGCGATGCCTGGACTCAACGCCACGAAACCATCGAACGCATGAATTCGGACGATACCTGGTGGATCGTCCGGGGTAAGAAAGGCCGCTATTGGTTTGAACGGACAAATTGGCAAACCTTGGAAAACGCTGATGCGAACGCGTCGAAATCCAAAGAACCGGTCCCTCCGGACGAACCCCAAGCTTCCCCGCAAGACATAACCTGGATCAGGGAGGCCGATAAGGAAGATCTTGTTGAATACCTCGGTGAGTTCGAGCCCCGGGTGCGCATCGAAGGGCGGGCCGTGACCCGGGCGGGCGCCATTCCTCTGTCAGGTGAAGCCCAGGCCGTCGTTGATGAGCTCAACAACCGTTTCCAAGAAGAAGCCAGCGTAGAATTGCGGGCCCGCATCGAGGCCAACCCAACGCCCGAAGGCCGCTGCGATGTCCACTGCTATCACCCCGAGCGTGGCGATTTTGACAACGATGAGATTTATCTTTTTGCGCTTACGGAACGGGACTGGGAATCCATCATGGAAAACTGCCGAGGCGCGGTTCTGGCAGGCAGTTTTTGCCAGGGCGCGCATTGAAGGACGCGCCGTCGCCCGCATCAGCGCTATCCCTCAAGTCGATCCGCCAGTGATTGCATCGCAGCGAACGCCCGGCATAGTCGATGTCGCACTCCTCAAACTGGACGAAGCCGGCCTTACGGCAGATTGCATTTGACGCCGCGTTGGTGATGCCCGGAAAAGCGTGCAACGGACTGAAGCGCTGCTCGGCCTTGGCCTTGTTGAGAACAAGCCGCACCGCGGCGCTGGCGTAACCGCGACCTTGAAACGCGGGAAGAATCATCCAACCGATTTCATTAATCGGCTTGCCGTGGTATTCGCTATCCCATAAAACGACGGTTCCCACGGCATCAGAGACCGTCTTAGGCACGACTTTGAACCACCAGCAGCTGCCTTCGGCCATTTTTTTCAAGCGCTTAGAGTGGATTTGCGGAATCCGCTCTTTTGGCATCGGTCCGCCGAGCTCTTTCATGACGATGGGGTCGCATTCTAAAGCTTGCGTCAGCGTGATATCTTCCGCGGCACAAGGCACGAGCTCCATGACGACAGTATAGTCTTTGGGATTGACCGGAATCGGTGCTTTAGTTTAAAAATCGAACAAAATAGTAAGTGGTATCATGGGAATATGAGCCCTAAAACTCAAGAAAAACCGAAGGTTGCCCAGGCCTCGAAAAGCATTGAGGTTCTGGATAAATACACCGGCGAGTCGATTGGCCGGGTTCCCGAAGCCTCCAAAGAAGATGTGGACCGGGCCTTGGCCCAAGCTCAAAAAGCTTTCGAGTCCTATGCTGAATTGCCCGCTCATCGCCGGGCGAAAATCCTAGAAACGGTTTCTCAGCTTCTTTTGAAAAACAAAGAAGATATCGCGAGAACCATTTGCCGCGAAGCAGGCAAGGCCTGGAAATATTCGACTATTGAAGTGGACCGGGCCGCTGAAACGTTCAAATTCGCGGCTGAAGAAGCCAAACGCATTCACGGGGAAACAATCCCTCTGGATGCCTCGTCCGCAGGCGAAGGGCGTCTGGGTTTTTACGTACGAACGCCGATCGGCGTGATCGCAGCCATCAGTCCCTTTAATTTTCCGCTCAATCTTGTGGCCCATAAAGTGGCTCCTGCTTTGGCCGCAGGGAATGCCGTGGTTTTAAAACCGGCGACAACAACGCCGTTAACCGCGTTTAAGTTAGGGGCAATTCTCAAAGAAGCCGGTCTGCCCGAGGGCGTTTTTCACGTCGTTGTCGGCGGCGGCTCAACCGTCGGCAACTGGCTTGTTGAAGATAAACGTCCGGCCATGGTGACGTTCACCGGCAGCCCGTCAGTGGGCGAAACCATCACACGGCGCGCAGGCTTGAAAAAAATCACGCTGGAGCTGGGGAACAACGGCGCAACGATCGTTGAAGCGGACGCGGACTGGAAAGCGGCTGTGCCCAGATGCGTGATGAGCGCCTTCGCCAATTCAGGGCAGGTTTGTTTGTCCCTTCAACGGCTTTACGTGCATCAGGATATCTTCGAGCCTTTTTCCAAAGCCTTTGTTGAGGCCACGGCTAAACTTAAGGTGGGCAATCCGGTTGACAAAGACTGCGATGTCGGGCCCATGATCAGCGAGGGAGAAGCCGTGCGCGCCGAAGCTTGGATTAAAGAGGCGCTCGGCCAGGGAGCCAAAGTATTAACCGGGGGAAAACGCCGGGGCGCGGTTGTGGAGCCCACGGTTTTAGGCAATGTCACGGAAAAAATGAAAGTGATGTGCCAGGAAGTTTTTGCGCCCCTTGTCTCTCTGGTGCCTTACAAGGATTTCGACCAAGCCTTGGCTCTCTTAAACGATTCCGACTACGGCCTCCAAGCCGGCATTTACACCTCAAATATCGCCAAGGCTTTAAAAGCCGTCAAAAAAATTAATGCCGGCGGCGTGATGATCAACGACACCTCGATTTTCCGCGTGGATCATATGCCCTACGGCGGCAATAAACTGTCCGGTTTAGGCAGGGAAGGCGTGCGCTTTGCCATCGAAGAAATGACCAACCTGCGAATGGTGGTCATTAAACCAACGGCTTAAAAAATAGAAACAAACACCTCTTTTCCTTTGTTGTTAACCAAAAAAAGGTTAAATGAGCTGGCTCTTTTATGCAACCTGGTCCTTTGATAAAATAGATCAATCTAATGAAAAAAGTATTCATCTTTTGGGACAATTCCAATATCTTTGTAAGCGCTAAAACTGTTGCCGCAGAAAAAGAGGGTGGAGACGCCTACTACAAAATACGTATTGATTTTCAAAAGCTTCTAGATTTGGCTAAGGCAAACCGCCCTCTCGAGTTCGCTATAGCTGTCGGCTCAATACCTCCCCAATTGCGCCACATTTGGAACAAATTAGAACAAACGGGTGTCAGAGTAGAACTCTACGAACGTGGATCCCAAACGGAAAAAGAGCAAGCCGTCGACCAGGCGTTGCAGGTTCATATGCTCAGGAAAGCATTCGATTACAACGGCCAAGCCGGCGTTGCCGTTATGTTAACAGGGGACGGCAAGGGATTTCTTGATGGCGTCGGTTTTCATGCCGACTTGGAACGTATGCATAAAAAAGGATGGGGCATCGAAGTCCTCGCGTGGGAGAGAACATGCAATCCCCGCCTAAAACAATGGGCTGAAGATATCGGGGCCTTTATTTCTCTGGAGAATTTCTACGAAAGCATCACATTTACCGATGACGAGTCGGGTGTCATCCGAAAATCAAAACCTCTGGATTTGACAAAAAGAGCGTTGGCCAAGCCTTGAAAAGGACAAAAGAAAACATCCCCAGAAACTGCGATCAAAAAATTGGTTGATTTTATGAATATAAAGAATTCAGGGTTAAAAACTATCTTGGCAGTCAGTTTAATTTTAATGGTGTCAATGGGGCTTTTTCCACCCTGGGCGCATTTTCTAGGAGGGGGGGTATCAGGTTCTGTTGGTTACGGTTTTTTATTTAATCCATCCCTTCCTTCATATGCTGATACGATTGCGCGCGTTGACATTCCAAGGCTAACGATTCAATGGATTCTCGTGTTAATGTCTGCAGCATTATGCTTTTTGACTCTCTCTAAGAACAATAAAGAATAAAAACGCGGTTAAAATGATCCTGGCGTTCACAAACCGCTTCCCTGATTTGCGGAATATCCGCTTGACGGATAATGATTCTTGGGCTAAACTTAGATCATGACGCCACAGGCGCATCTTGGATTGGGACGACGCAATCAAATTACCTTGCCCAAAAACTTTGTGCCCAAAAATACCAACTCCTTCCTCTGCGAACGCAGAGAGGATGGCGCCATCTTGCTGATTCCTGAAGTTTCTATTCCTATCAACCAATTGTTTTTCTGGACCAAGCAATGGCAAGAGGGCGAACGAGAGGCTTCTCGCGACATTCGCACGAGGAAAGTGCACCGACACCGGAGCGCTCAACGCCTCGTCGCCTACCTAAATTCTCAACGTAAAAAGCATCGTCCGTAAGTAAAGCAAGTGCCCCAAAAATTCAGGCTGCTCACGACCGGGCGCTTTGAAAGGCAGGCTATTAAACTCCCGGCTGCGATTTATCAACAACTAACGCGACGTTTGCAATTGCTTGAAACCAATCCACGACACCCCTCTTTGCAAACGCATGAAGTCAAGCATGCGGCAGGCGATTACGCCGGCAAGATCTTCGAGGCCTACATCAACAAACAGTATCGTTTTACCTGGGAATACGGCCCAGGCTCAGGCGAGATTACCCTGCGCAACACGGACAATCATGACGACTGCCTCAAAAAACCTTAAATTATTTCCCGCGCGGCGGATTGAAGTGAAAAAAGACGACGTCGCCGTCTTGAAACTCATAGGTTTTGCCTTCGGAACGGATCAAACCCTTTTCGCGCAGCGCGGCTTCGGAACCTAGTCGATCCATATCGCTGAAGCGGTAAACATCCGCACGAATGAAACCCGACTCCATATCGGTATGGATTTTGCCGGCGGCCTGAGGCGCCAATGTTCCTTTGGTAATGGTCCAGGCTCTGGTCTCCTTGGGCCCGGCGGTTAAAAATGTGATGAGCCCTAAAAGCTCATAGGCCGCTTTAATCAAACGGTCCAATCCGCTCTGAGTCAAACCCATTTCTTTTAAAAACATTTCCCGCTCCGCGCCTTCGAGTTCGGCAATTTCAGCTTCCAATTTGCCGCAAAGAACCAAAAGGCCGGCGCCGTCTTCTTTGGCTACTTGCTCAACCGCCTTGACCAAGGCCGGGTCCGCCTTGCCGGGCTCATCCGTATTGCCCACATAAAGGACAGGCTTGTCCGTCAAAAGCCCGAATGAGCGCGTCGCAGTCTGGGGTAAACCCATGGAGCGAACCGGTTTACCCTCGGCCAGCACCACATGAATTTTTTTCGCCAACTCATAGCGCTCGATGGCCGTTTTCTCGCCGCTTTTAGCCTGGCTTTGAGCTTTATCCAATTGGACTTCGACGGATGTTAAATCCGCCAAGACCAGCTCGGTATTGATGACTTCAATATCGCGCTTGGGCTCCACCCCGCCCATCACATGGACCACGTCATGATTGCTGAAAAACCTCACAATATGAACAATCGCGTCCACCTCGCGAATATTGGCCAAAAATTTATTGCCCAGACCTTGTCCTTCGCTGGCGCCTTGCACCAAGCCCGCGATATCCACAAAACGGATGGCGGCCGGAACGGTTTTCTCGGATTTAAAAATCTCCGTCAAACGCTTTAAGCGCGCGTCCGGCACCGAAACCACGCCCACATTGGGATCGATGGTCGTAAACGGATAATTAGAACTGGCCGCGTGCCCTGAAGTCAGGGCGTTAAACAGCGTTGATTTACCCACATTGGGAAGGCCGACGATGCCGATTTCCATGGGTGGAGTATAGCCTAGCTCTGACTTGAACGGACGACCAACTGTCCGCAGGCGCCCGCGATATCCGTGCCTAAATTTTTACGGATGGTGGAGCTGACATGGCGATTAATGAGGTAGTTTCTGAACTTTTTAGCCGTATCCCGGTCGGTTGACCGATGATGCGTTTCCGTGGGATTCCAAACAATCAAATTTACGTGAAGAAGATGGGGGGATTTCATGCTTTTGACGAATTGAACCAGTTCCTTGGCATGCTCTTCCTGATCGTTTTCGCCCGCCAGAAGAACGTACTCCAGAAAAACTTTTCTTTTGTTCGTTTCAAAATAACGCGCCAGGCTTTTCTTCAACTCTTCGAGCGGGTACTTTTTATTGAGGGGGACCAGCTTCTCGCGCAATTTGTCATTGGCCGCGTGCAAGGACAAGGCCAAATTGATTTGAGGCAATTCCTCGGCAAAGCGTTCGATGCCCGGGGCGATGCCGGCCGTGGACACGGAAATCGAACGCTGCCCCAAGCCGAAGAGTTCCGGATCCGTCAGCCTGCGGATGCTTTCTTTGACCGCGTCAAAATTGAGCATGGGCTCGCCCATGCCCATGTAAACGACATTGGACGGCGAAGCGTCGACTTTCTTCGTGCGCAGGTATTGCCGCCAAAAAAGAAATTGATCCCAAATTTCCTCAGCCGTCAAATTGCGTATAAATCCCATCAACCCGGTCGCGCAAAAACTGCATTTTAAGGCGCAGCCCACTTGAGAGGAGACGCAAACGCTCCATAGACCGGGTTTGGGCTGCATCAAAACGGTTTCAATCATTTTTCCGTCCGCCAATTCCAATTGAGCTTTATGGGCGAGTCCGTCTGCGGAAACCAAAACCTCAACGGCTTTAAAAGAAAGAAGGGGCAATTCGGATTTCATGCGCTCGCGCAAGCCTTTAGGCAAGGTCGTGATTTCTTCGTAGGAAGCCACGCCCGAACACAACGCGCTCAACACCTGCTTGGTGCGATAAGCAGGCTCCCCGGCCACTTCCATAAATTCAGCGATTTTTTTAGGGTTCATAAGATAAGAATCCTGCGCCCGTTAAAGCGTTAAGGCTGGCCGAAGGCCGTATAGTGCCAAGGCTTTCTGGCGGCTCCGCTCATGTCGGCCATCACATGCTTGGCCACGCTGTACTCTTCCAAAGCGTAAATCGACAAATCCTTGCCGAAACCGCTGGATTTAAAACCGCCATGGGGCATTTCAGAAGTCAACGGCAAATGATCGTTGATCCACACCGTGCCGAACCTGAGCGCGGCTGAAACCCGCAAGGCTTTTTGAATGTCTTTGGTCCATACGCTGCCGGCTAAGCCATAGCGAATATCATTCGCTTTGGACACGGCTTCACTCTCACCTTTGAAAGGAAGAACGCAAACGACGGGACCGAACACTTCATTCTGCACGATTTCCGAATCCTGCTTGGCCTCAACGATGACGGTCGGCTCGTAGAAGAAACCTTCCGCGGTTTCGTCGGATGAAGGCCGGCGGCCGCCGGTCAGCACCTTGGCTCCGGCCTTGACGGCCCGCTCCACAAAACCTTCGACCCGTTCGCGCTGCTCTTGAGAAATCAGCGGCCCCACATCCGTTTGCTTATTCTTAGGATCGCCGACTTTGACGGTTTTCATCAAGGCCAACAATCGTTCCAAAAATTTGGGATACACGCTTTGCTCGACATAAAGGCGAGTGGCTGCGGTGCAATCCTGGCCGGTGTTGACCAGGGAACCCACAACCGCGCCTTGAGCCGCGGCCTCCAAATCCGCGTCCCCAAAAACAATGAACGGAGCCTTACCGCCTAATTCCAGATGAAGCCGCTTTAAGGTCGGAGCGGCCTGAGCCATGATTTTTTTGCCGGTTTGCGTGTCCCCGGTAAAAGAGATCATGTCCACTCCGGCATGAGCGGTGAGCGCTTTGCCGGCTTCTTCGGCGCCGGTGATGATTTGCAGCACGCCCTCGGGCAAACCGGCTTCAAGCGCCAACCGGCCCAACTCAATCGCGGTCAAGGGCGTCAATTCCGAAGGCTTAAACACCACGCTGTTGCCCGCCGACAATGCCGGGATGATTTTCCAAACCGCCATCATAAAGGGATAATTCCACGGCGCCACCAAGGCAATCACGCCCACGGGTTCACGCCGGATCAGGCTCATATACCCGGGCACATACTCGCCCGAGGCGCGGCCGTCCAAGCAGCGCAGAGCCCCGGCAAAAAACCGGACATTGTCCAAAGCAAAAGGAATATCGCCGTCTTTAACCAGCTTAATCGGTTTGCCGCAATTGGCCAGTTCGGTTTCAACCAACAACTCCATATTGCTTTCGATTTTGGCCGCCAATTGCCACAAAACCGCGGAGCGCTCGCCGGGTGATTTTTTCGACCAGCGTCCGTCTTCAAAAGCCGCTCGAGCCGCCTGAACCGCTTTATCCACATCAACGGACGTGGCTTCGGGGACAACCGCTATATTCCTGCCTGTGGCCGGATTGAGAATTCCCCTCGTCGAGCCATTGCTGGGCCCCACCCATTGCCCGCCGATCAACATTTTGTGAACCTTGACTTTCGCGCCCTTTTCTTTGGAAAGAATATCGGATGCCATAAAACCTCCTAACGTTTGACGCTCGATGAGCGATGCCCGTTGTTTGCCTTAACCCTAAGGCCCGATAGAACAGACTCCAAAATATCCAGACCCTCTTCGACTTCTTGATCCGAAGCCACAAGCGGCGCCAAACTGCGCAGGACGTTGTTATAGAGCCCGGCCTTAAGAATGATCAATCCTCGATCCGCGCATTGATCCAGGATCGAACGCATGATGTCCTCGGGCAAGGGCGCTTTGGTTTTGGGCTCAGCCACCAGCTCAAGCGCCTGCATGGCGCCCAAGCCTCTGGCCTCGCCCACAAAATCAAAACGCCGTTCCCAGGCCTTGAAGCGTTTTTCAATCAAACGGCCGATCGCTTGGGCCCGCTTGAGCAAATTTTCTTCTTCGAATATTTCAAAAACAGCCAACGCCGCGGCGCAAGCCAAAGGATTCCCGCCGTATGTGCCGCCGAGTCCGCCCGGACTGACGGCATCCATAATTTTGGCTTTACCGACAACGCCGGAGAGGGGAAGCCCGCCGCCCAACGACTTGGCCACGGTCATCAGATCAGGGACAACGCCGGCATGTTCGCCGGCGAACATTGTTCCGGTGCGGCCGAAGCCGGTCTGGACCTCATCGAAAATCAGGACAATCCCATGACGATCGCAGAGCTTGCGCAAGCCGGGCAAAAAATCAGGCGTGGGCACCACAAAACCGCCCTCGCCCAACACCGGTTCAACGATCATGGCGGCCACGCGCTTTGGATCAACTTTGACTTCGAACAGCTCATTGAGCCGCTCCAAAGCATAAGCGCCCGCCTTATCCGCGCTCACTCCCGCGGGCGTGCGGTACGGATAAGGATAAGGACTGTGGTAAACCTCAGGGGCATAAGGCCCGAATCCGTCGCGATAGGGCTTTTCCTTGCCGGTTAAGGTCAAAGCCATGAGCGTGCGCCCATGAAAAGACAAATTAAAAGCGACAATGCCCTCGCGCCCGGTGTAGCGGCGGGCGATTTTAACCGCGTTTTCAACAGCCTCGGCCCCGGTGCTCAAAAGAACGGCTTTTTTTGGAAAATTTCCGGGCGCGACTTTAGTCAAATGCTCGCAAACCCGCACATAGCCTTCGTAAGGCGCCACATGAAAACAGGTATGCAAAAAGCGCTCGGCCTGCTCCTTGATCGCGGCCACGACTCTGGGATGGCAATGGCCGACGTTTAACGTGCCGATGCCTCCCGCAAAATCCAAATAGCGCTTGCCTTGCGTGTCCCACAAAACCGCGCCCTTGGCCCGGTCCGCAAAAATGCGGGTGTAGTGATAAAGGGCCCTGGAAACGGAGGCTTCGCGCCGGGACCAAAGCGCGGATTGCCCGCCGGGCGCCGGCGAATGTTTAAGGGTTCTCTCGTTCAATGTTTTCATTTCATCAGGCCTCAATTCTCCGAATAGAAATCGGTAATGAAAAGTTACAATATTTTTTATGTCGCGGGGAGCGAGAAGTCTTGGGGGCTCTATTGCCTGGGCTCTCTTCAATTTAACCTTGGCCTCGGCCCAAGGCACCATCGGCGTTGAGGCCACGCCCAAAACAACGCAAGTGCTGCTGGCCGAGCCCCTTGAGATCGGCTATACGATTCGTCTGCCCGGTAATATCAAACTCGACCTTTCTTCATGGCAAGCCGGAAAGACTCAATGGGGCGATTTTGTTCTATGGGATTTCCAGGCCAAACTCAAACAGGAAGGTGGCTTTTCCGTCACCGAACTTAAAGTTACGGTTCTGCCGTTTAAACTCGGCGACGTCGAAATGCCGGCCATCGAGATCGCGACCAAATCGGAAAACGCTCCGGGCACCATCATCAAAACCCCGCCCATTCCGCTGAACATTCTCGATCCAACGCAGAAATCCAAGGACCCGACTCAATTGCAGGACATCAAAACCCCGCGCAAGCCGCGTTATTTCTGGGAACAGCCATGGATCGCCATCCCTCTGTCGTTAGGCCTGTTCCTCGCCTTGCTGGCCCTCTACGCGTGGTGGCGGGCCAGAAACCGCCGCCTCAATGAAGCGGCGGCGCGCATTGAAGAAACCTTGCCGCCTGAGGAGCGCTTCGAGCGCGAGTTGGCGAAACTTCAGACCGCAGGACTGATTCAGGCGCGGCGTTTCCGGGAATTTCACTTCGCTTTGAGCGAGGCTTTTCGCCGCTACCTTGACGGGCGCTTCGGCCTGGACACGCAAAGCCTGACCACCGGAGAACTGCTGCGCCTGCTTCATGCCGAGCGCCATGATTTGGACATTCAACTGCCGGCCCTCGTGCGCCTGAAAGATGTTTTAGAAATAATGGATTTGGCTAAATTTGCTCAATATGCGCCGGCGGTGAAAGAAAATGAACAAGTGATTGAAGCTCTGGCCGCCTTCGTCGGCGATCATCGCCGGGCGCCCGACCCTGAGCCGGCGTCCGGACAACCCCCTCGAACCGAAGCCCAAACCGACGGCGGGGATCGTCAATGACCACCGGCATCACTCTAGCGACGCCCTGGCTGGGTCTTGCCGCCCTGAGCCTGGTCATCATCTGTTTCCTCTTCATTATTATGCTCGATCGCCGGGGCTTCAACCCCAAGGCCACGATTCTTTATTCGAAGGCCCTTTTTTCCTGGGCCCTGCTGAAAGAAAAATTCGGCTTGGAACCCCGCCATTCGACGCCGGCCGCCCTGGGCGTTCTGAGATTCCTGGCCTTCATCACCCTGGCCCTGGCCCTGGCCCGGCCGCAAAAAGTAACCGTCGAAGAAATGGAGCCTTTGCTGGGCGTGGATATTATCCTGGCCCTCGACACCTCGGCTTCCATGGAAGCGCTCGATTTCCAGCCTTTCAATCGCCTGCAGGCCGCGAAAAAAATCGCGGCTGATTTCATCGAAAAAAGAAAAACGGACAGGATGGGGCTTGTTGTTTTCGGCGGGGCCGGCCTTTTGGTCTGCCCGCCGACCTTGGACAAGGAGGCGGTCGGCACGTTCCTAAAACACATTGAAATCGGCATGACGCAGACGGAAGGAACCGCGATCGGATCGGGCCTGATGACCACGCTCACGCATTTAAAAAGAATCCCGAGTTTAAGCAAGACCGTCATTCTTCTGACGGACGGCAAAAACAACGCGGGCTCGGTTGATCCCATGACCGCAGCCAAAACCGCCCAAGCCATGGGGGTCAAGGTCTATACGATCGGCGCAGGACGAAAAGGCGGGGGAATTTATCCGGTCGTGGATCCGATCTTCGGCACGCGCTACGTGCACCGCCCGGAAGAAGAAATCGACGAAGAAACCCTGATTAAAATCGCGGAGTCGACCGGCGGCAAATATTTCCGCGCCAGCGAGCTTTCCGAGCTCAAAGCGATCTTCGATGAAATCAACAGGCTTGAGAAAACCGAGGTCACGCCGCCCAAACGGCATCAGTTCGAAGAATTGTATCCGCCGCTGCTGCTGGTGGCCATGTTTTTCCTGGGAACGGAAATTCTTTTGCGAGGCACGCTGCTGCTGACGCTGCCATGATGGATATTTTCGCCTTCCCCAAATTCTTATGGCTCGTTTTCTACGCTCTGCTGTCGGCCTTGGCCTTGACGCGCTGGATACCGGGCAAACGCCGGCGGCTTCTTTCCCTGATCGTGGCTGCGCCGAAACTGCGACGCGCGCTGGCCGGAGATGAGTCGTCGGACCGGCGCGGATCAAAAGCCGTTCTTGTCGCCGCAGGGCTTCTTTTGATCGCCCTGGCCATGGCCGGACCGCAATGGGGGATCAAAAGCCGGGACGTGCCGCTGCTGGGCAGCAATCTGATGATCTGTCTCGATGTGTCGGAATCCATGCTCGCCCAGGACGTCAAGCCCAACCGTTTCGAACGCTCGAAGCTTGAAATGGTGGAGGCCTTCACGAAAAAAAACGGCCAGGCGCCCATGCGAGTGGGCCTGGTGACGTTCGCGGGGCGCGCTTATCTGCAATGCCCGCTGACCTTGGACGCCAATGCCCTGCGCTTTATTCTTGAAACGGTGGCGCCCGGCACTCTGCCTCATCCAGGCACCAATATCGCCGCCGCCCTGAAAACAGCCCAAGCGATTTTGTCTAAAGCCGGCGGCGACCGCCATGTTCTCGTGGCCACGGACGGGGAAGACCATGAAGGCGACGCGCGGGCCATGATCGGCGAGCTGGTCAAAAACCGCATCCGCGTTTCCGTGTTATGGACCGGAAGCCCGGAAGGGGAGCCCATCCCACAGAGGGATGAAAATGGGAACTTTTTAGGGTATAAAAAAGATAGGAGCGGACAGACGGTCTTGACCAGGGCCAAAGGGGATTCCCTGGAGGGATTGGCGCGCCAGACAGGCGGGCGCTTCATCCGGCTCGATAACAACACGGATCCCCAGGCCGAGTTAAAAAATATCGCGGAAGAAGCGGATGCCAAAAAAGGCAAAGGACAAGAAATGAGGCTGGAGAACAGATACCAGATACCGCTGGGCCTGGGCTTCTTGTTGTTGCTGGCCGAATTCGCGCTTCCCGAAAGAAAAAGAAAATGAAGACGCCCAAAAAGTTTTTTCTCCTGTTGCCGGCAGCCTTCCTGCCCATGAGCTTGTCCTATGGCGCCAATTGGAAAGCGCCGACTAGAAAAGGCGTGGACGAATACAAAAAAGGCGATTATCAATCCGCATGGAATTCATTCAATCAGGCGGGGAATCTCGATCCGAAAAATCCCGTCATTCAATTCAACAAAGGCTGCGCCGCTTACAAACTCAACGACATGGAAACCGCCTCGCAATCGTTCAATCAATCCCGAGGCCTCGCCGGCAAAGACGTCAAGCTGCAGGCGGAAAGCCACTACAACGCGGGCAATATCTACTTTCGCCAAGGCAAAATGGAGGAGGCGATCGAGGCTTATAAAAAAGCCCTGCTCTTGAATCCCAGGGATGAAGAAGCGCGCCACAACCTGGCGCTGGCCATGCGCCAAGTGAAGCCCCCGGACAATCAAAACAATCCGGGCGGACAAGGCGGCGGCGGGGGAGAGCAAAATCAAAACGACGACAAAAACGAACAGGATCAAAACCAACAGCAGCAGCCTCAGATGAAGCAACAGGAGATGGAATCCCTGCTGCAAAGCTACGAGCAGGAACAGATGAATCAAGCCCGCAAAATGAAACGGAAAAAGCCGCAAGAGCCCACGGTGGATAATGACTGGTAGGCGGGTTTTGAGGCTGTTTCTGTTATTGTTGCCGGCCATGGCAATCGTCCCGCCGTTGTCGGCGGATATCAAGCTGACCCTGCGCCTTGAAAAGGGCAAAATGGCCTTGGGTGAAAACGTGGCGATGGAAGTGGCGGTCGTGGGCAGCGCCGGCGGATTAGGGGAGCCCAAGATCACCATACCCCCGGAATTTTCCGTCCTCTCTCAGTCAAAAAGCCAAAAAATAGAAATCGTCAACTGGAACATGACGACGTCCGTGGTTTACACCCTGGTTCTCTCCGCATCCAAACCCGGATCGTATAAATTGGGTCCGGCGCGCCTGGACGTCGGCGGGGGCCAAGCCATCACGTCGGAAATCGTCAGCCTGGAGATCGCTGATCAAAAAAATATGCAGATTCCCGGCACCCCGCAGGGAGTCTTGAAAGCATTCCCCGCGCCGGCATTCCGGCGCTCTCTTCAGGACATGCTCAACGACAAGCAAGCGCGCCAGCAGGGAGGCGGCGCTCCCAAGAAATCAGCCCCCTCGCCCGGCGCGGCGCCGTCCGCGCCGCAATCGGCCGAACCCGCGCCCATTGTGTTCGTGGATGCCAGAACGGACAAAAAAGAAGCCTTCGTGGGCGAACCCGTCAAATTCGCGGTTTACTTTCACACCCGCGTCGGATTTTTATCCCAGCCGCAATATGCGCCGCCCAATGTCAGCGGTTTTTGGCATGAAGAACTACCGCAAAAAACCTACCCGGCGACGATCAACGGCGTCAATTATCATGTCACGGAGATTCCGATGATTTTGTTCCCGACCACCAGCGGAAAATTGGAAATCGGTCCGGCTAAAATCAGGGTCGAGTTGGAAAGTCACGGCGCGGGGTTGGGCACGGATCCCTTCGACCCTAAATTTTTACAGCAATTCCTAGGCATGGGCGGCGGGGAAACGCATGCCTTGGAAACTAAACCCGTGGCCATCACCGGCCTGCCCCTGCCGACGCAAGGCCGCCCCAAGGATTTTTCCGGCGCGGTCGGGCAATTCGACATCCAAGCGGAACTCGATAAAAAGGATATCAAAGTCGGCGAATCGCTCACCATGACGGTCACGATCTCCGGCCAGGGCAATATCCGGAGCCTGCCCAGCCCCTACTATCCCAATCTCGACGGCGTCTTCAGGTCCTATGAGACCGAAAAATCAGAAACCATCTCAAAGGACAAGGGCGTCATCACCGGAAAAAAAGTCTATAAGATGCTCCTCATCCCGCAGGTTCCCGGACGGCCGACGCTGACCATCCCGCCGATTCGTTTCGTCTACTTCGATCCGAAAACAAAAGAATACGCGCGCAAAGAAACCCCGCCCATGGCGCTCAAGGTCACCGGCGAACCCATCCGCCAGGCCTCGGGAACAGGCTCCTCCAAAGAGACAAAAAAAATCAGCGAGGATATCGAATTCATCATCGAAGAAACGCCCGCGCCCCGGCCATTGGCCGCAGCCATCACGCGCCTAGCCCGCTCCTGGCCCGTGACCGGCCCTTTGCCCTTGGCCCTGTGGCTGGCCATGACGCTGGCGCAAACCATGAAAGAAAAAAAACAGTTGCGCAAAAAGCGCCCTTTGGAACGCCTCTCGGACGCGGTCAAACAGGCCCAATCCCTGGCTAAAAAAGGCGATACGGTGCCCGCCTTAAGCCATTTGGGGACCGCCCTGGAAAGCGCCGTCCATGAATTATTAGGCCTCTCCGCCGTTCAATTGACGTCGAAAGCCGTAGTCGCTGAAATTTCAAGACGAGCGGCAGGAAGCATTTCGCATGAAGAAGAGGAGTTGATCGGACGCACTTTGGAAACCATTCATTTCCTGCGCTTTGCGCCGGCCAAAGAAAAAAGCCCGGCCATGCTTGAAGAGCTTCTGGGCAATGTCCAGCGCCTCAAAACTATTTTGGAGAAGCTGCGCAAATGAGGATCATGACGATTGTCGCGGCGCTCATCATTCACGCGGCCTTCTCCTGCGTTGGTTTCGCCCAGTCGCATGACGAACACTTTCCGGCTCTCTGGCTGGAAGCGGCCCAAGCCTACAAAGACGGGGATTTCTCCAAAGCGGCCGAGTTTTACCAGCACGCCGCGCAGGAACATCCGGCTCTCTGGGAAACCCACTACAATGCCGCCAACGCCCATTTCAGGGCGAACAGTTATCCCGAAGCTCTGGAATATTACTGGCGAGCCTTTGAACTTAATCCAAGGAACCCCAACATCGTCAAAAATCTTAATTTGGCCGCGCAAAAAACCGGCGATGTCTTTGCGCCGCCCGGCGTCCCGGTGGGGCTCTACCTGGTTTGGCATGTGCTGACCAAAACGGAATGGGTGGCGCTGAGCCTGATTTGCTGGTGGCTGCTGGCTCTGGCGTTGATCGCCGCCAAATTTCGAATCGGCCTGAAAATGACCGACACCGTCCGCCAAGGGCTCTGGGCTCTGAGCGCGACGCTGGCGCTGACATCGGCCATAGCCGCTTCTCACGTGCTGGCCGGGCGGCGCGAATGGGCCGTCATTAAAGTCCCGGGGCTGCTTCGCTCCGGCCCTTCGGAAAACCTGCCGGTGACGGTGCAGATTCCCGAAGGACGTTTCGTGCGCATCCTGGAGAAAAAAGACGCCTGGACGCTCATTGAAACGCGCAAAGAAAAGCTGCGAGGCTGGTTGAGGTAGTGAAAAATTACCCCTTGAAAAAATGCCGCTTTCCTGATAACCAATTAGAAGGCCGTCGGAGGGGAGAAACGGCCGGAAATCAGGAGGCAACATGCAGAAATACGCTCCTAAAACGAATCGCGAACCAAACAACCTGGTTTCTTTTTGTTTAGCCGCCGGCGTCGCCCTTTCCGGATGCGTCCATCACTCGGCCCGTTCTCACAACGATCTACAACATCACAACAACGCTCACCATGACCATTATGACGGCGAGCGGGAATTGGAGGCTCGCCCGCTGTTTAGCCCCACGCAAGATTCAAGCCCGGGAGCGACTCTGCTGATGACCTACGGCTCTCAACCGGAGGAGGGGCCGTCTTCCCTTTATTATCACGATGGTCACGTGGACGTTCGCTATACCACCGGACGCATTAAAGTCGAACGGGAAATCAAACGCCATGAAGACTTCGCCTCGAAATCGCTCAAAGCCTTCGGTCAACTATCGGCCAAAGCCAGCCAGATCAGCGCTTATTGGGATAATCGCTTGAAAGAGTTGGGCGGCCATTTGGATTATCTGGCTAATCGCCAGGATTACGGCCACTACACGCATTCGATCACTCATTGGCAGGACAACGCCTATAAAGCCGAAGATTATGCCATCCGGGCTCAAGACATCAGAAACAAAATGGCCAGCTACGGCCACCTGATTCAACAAACGCATCTGCCGAAAATCAAACATGCCCGCCTTCTCATGCGCGCCGGCGTCAGCCACGGGGAAACGGATGAAATGCAGAGGGCTGTCGAATTCTCGCGCCAAGCCAATGACGAAATCGTCGGGTTGGTCAGGACGGCGCGCTCGCTTGAAAGCGACCTTCAAGAGCTTGAATCCGTCACCCGCGCCGATAAAAACGCCCAAAACAATAGCCGCTCGAAATAGCCTCGCGCAACCGCGGCGCTGAATTCTTCGTTGCCAAGCCCCAAGTCCGGCGATTTCGCTATAATGAAGATGTGAGGTATTTTTCACACGATGAAGCGGAGTCCCTGCTTCCCCGGCTCCAGGAAATCATGAGCTGGGTGCTCAAACTCAAAACCCAGGCCAGAAAAAAAGTGATGGATTACCATCGTCTGGAAAAAAGCCCCAAGGCCAATGCCGCCAATGTGGCCATTGCCCGGGCTCAAGCCGAATTTCTGGTCGCCCAGATCAAAGAACAGCTTGAACAAATCGGCAAAATGGGCGCCATGGCCAAGGGCCTCGACCCATGCCTGGTGGATTTTCCCTACCGCCTCAACGGCCGCGAGGTCTATCTTTGCTGGAAATACGGCGAAGAAAATATTTCCTGCTATCACGGCCTTGAAGAAGGCTATGCCGGCCGCAAACCTCTGCCGACCCACGTCCTCTACAAAGACGTCGAATAGACCCTTCACCGATTGATTACCCTTATCCTCGCGGCGGTCCTAACGGCTGGGCAGCCATTGCATGGGGAGCTTTTGACGGACACGCTCCAACGTATGCACCTGGAACGCTCTGATTTAAAATTAAGACACGAGCAAATCCCCGATCCTTTCCGGCTCTCATGGCCAGCGGCTTTACTTGATGATCCGTCATCGGCTTTATCCAAGTCCCAAACCCAAGCACTCAATATCATCCGCCGGGAAAAAATTTCCGGGCTGCTCGATGAATCGCTTCAATTGCTTGGCGGCCGCGCCAAAAGCGGCGGCGCGCAGCCGGCCGTTTCAATCGAAATTCCGGCTGAAATCCCGGAACCGCTTGCCCGGATTATTCACGCGATCGGGCGCGCCGCTGAAACAAATCAAACCCTTTGGTCCGCAATTCCGGCAAGCAAACGCCGGGAACTGCTCGATTACATCAAACCCCAGCTCATCGGTGATGAAGCGCCGTTGGAGAATCTCCAACCGCCGCAAGAAGTTTGGTGGGAGAAAACCGAACAACGGTTCAAAACCATTGAGGGATTCCCAAAGGCGCAGGTTATCCTTAATGCCCGTGAACTGACCACGGTTCTTGAAGCTGAACTGGAACGATTAAAAGAAATCGCGCGCCGCGAGCCTTCGGCCGTCAAACCCTCGCGCTTGGAGACGCCCTACGGACCCATTGTTCTTGCCGGAACAGGAGCAGATCAACATCAGGGTCCGGCCTTGCTGCTGCTCGACTTAGGCGGCAACGACGTTTATGAACTCGATGAAGCTCAGGGCGTGCGCGTCATTATTGATTTAGGCGGCAACGACGTTTACAGGGGGCCTGGGGCCTGCGGTATTTACGGCATCGATATTTTAATCGACGCGCAGGGACGAGATGTTTATTCGGCGCAAGATATGGCCCAGGGCTGCGGCCTGTTCGGCGTCGGCATCCTTGAGGACCAAGAAGGCGATGATGCGTACGTCGCCCGGGCGTTTGCGCAAGGAGCCGGAGCCTGGGGTTTGGGTCTGCTCATCGACCGCAACGGCGCAGACATCTATCGCCTGGGTTATTTCGGACAAGGGGCGGGCGCGCCGGGTGGCTTGGGCCTTTTATCCGACGCCTCAGGCAATGACGCCTATATCGCCCTCGGCCACGTACTCGATCCGCGGGGTTTGCAGGAAAACTACGGCCCCTTCAAGCAGGGAGAGGTTTATCAAAGCCTGGCGCAGGGTTTCGGCTATGGCTGGCGCGATTTAGCGGCCGGCGGCATCGGTTTCCTGCTCGATGCCTCGGGCAATGACGCTTACATCGCCGATTATTTTGCCCAAGGCGGCGGTTACTGGCTGGGTTGGGGCCTGTTGTTCGACGGCTCCGGCAATGACCGCTACCAGGCCCGGCGCTACGCCCAGGGATCAGGCGTTCATTATGCGGCCGGAACCCTGCTCGATGCCTCGGGCAATGATCAATACGCGAGTTGGGCGGTGAGCCTTGGCTCGGGGCATGATTATGCGCTGGGCCTTTGCTGGGACGGAGCAGGCAACGACGCTTATGCCACGGATGCCAATGCCTTTCTTCAAATCGGCGCGTCCAACGCTTCAGCCGTCGGGCTTCTCTTAGACGGCTCAGGCAACGATCAATACATCGCCTCAAGCAGCGGGCTCGGTTTCGGCTCTTGGGATGAAAAACGGCAATCCTTCGGCATCGGGCTCTTGCTGGACGCGCAAGGCGACCGAGACGCGATCACGCAAACCATCTCCTCGCGCCCCTGGACGCGCCCGCAGGGCGAGCGCGGATTCGGCCGCTGGGAAAACAAAAATTCGGATTTTCAACCTGCCTTCGAAATTGAAAAGGATTCGACCGCCGGCTATCTGCGTGATCTCGACAAGAAAGACGCTCACCTAAAAAAGCGCCTGGCTCAAGCCGAACGCCTCGATGGCCGCTCGCGAATAGCCGAATTGTTGGCCGCCGCAGCTTCCGGCGGACGCCTGAGCCTCCAAGCCAAAGCCATTATTTGGCAAAACACCGATGAATCAAAATTACCCATCCTGACGACTCTTTTTAATCCGCACAATGTTTTTTCTTTGCTTCATCTTGAAGAACTATTCGTGATGATGGGCCAACCAGCCTTTGCGGCCCTGGCCGCCAAAGCGCGGGGGGGAACGGAAATCGAACGCGCCCGGGCCTGCTATTTTCTGGCTCAAGCGAGAACACCGGCGGCCAAGGATATTTTCACGGCCGCCCTCAAAGATTCCTCCTGGAAAGTCCGGCTCCAGGGGGCCCGAGGCTTGGCGCGGCTGGCCGAACTCAAACATGCCGAAAAACTCAACGATCTTCGCCGCGCGCTTGATCCTTATCAAAAACAAAAAATCATCGAATGGCTGGCGCGGGAACAGAAAATCGAAATGCTGACTATTCTCAGCGAAATAGGAATTCCCAAAAACGAATGGGCCGCCTTTGTCCCCGGACTTTCCCAAGACAACCCATCCGCCGATCAAACGGCGCGGGCAGCCGAACTCTTAAGCGCCCGAGCGTCTCAAACGCAGGCATGGCTGCAAGAACGAATCAAAACCCTTGAACAAACCGCGGCTGAGGCGGATCGTCTGTTGCTTGGAAGCGCCGCTGATCCGGATCGCGACGTGCGCCGATGGGCGGTCGTCGGCCTGGGTTGGGCAAAACATAAAAAACTCTGCGGCATCGCCCGCGATATCCTGGAAGACGCGGACTACACGGTCAGGGATGCGGCCGTGGCCGCCTTAGCCTCTCTAAGCCGCGATGATTGCCCGGATGTCGCCGCTCTTGCCGAAAAAACTTCCAGCCCAAGAACAAAAGCTTTGGCCCGGCAGGCGCTTGATCGCGGTAACGGCGCCAAAT